>JAICKZ010000197.1 GCA_025927665.1 Steroidobacteraceae bacterium
AACCATGTGAATACGGGCTGCCGGTACACCGGGTCAAAGATACCGTTCGATCGCATGCAAGAGAATGGCAGTGCGGTTTTAATCTGCGAGGCAGGTTTATGTTCCTAAGGGTGCAAACAGGTTTCACACTGCCGACTTAAGCATCCTTAAGTCAACCGCTTTACGGTTGAAATTACAATACAAGGGTGTAGTCGCGATTACACCATCTATCAAAAACAGTTAATAAAGAGAAGCAAGGATGTCGAATTACAAACGCATATGGAAACAAGGTGGTACATATTTTTACCGTTTGCTATTTCAAAGATGTGATAATGATTTATTGATTCGTTACATTGATGTCTTGCGAATGCGGTGATAATTTTTCGTCGTGTGTCAGCAACGAGACATCTCAAAAGATTTGCAAAACGATGATGCCGGATGCAATCTATCAGCTGCATTACGCAATCAAGAGGAGCATCATCATGTCCACAGGTACCGTCCGCCTTCATCGTGTTCTTCGTACCACTCCGGCAAAACTGTATCGCGCCTTTCTGGATGGCGATGCCATGGCCAAGTGGCTTCCACCTCATGGTTTCGTCGGCAAGGTATATCACCATGAAGCAAAAGTGGGTGGCACGTTCAAGATGTCGTTTATAAATTTTTCCTCCGGTAATGCACAGTCGTTTGGTGGTAAGTATGTGGAACTGGTGCAGGATAAACTGATTCGTTATACCAACAAGTTCGATGATCCAAACCTGCCCGGTGAAATGCACGTGACGGTTAAGCTGAAGTCAGTAATGTGCGGAACGGAAATAAATATTGTGCAAGAAGGCATTCCTGAGATGATTCCCGTCGAGATGTGTTATCTCGGATGGCAGGAATCTCTTACCCAACTTGCCAATTTGGTTGAGCCAGAGATTCCCGGCTAACACGAGCATTAATGTATTACATCTATGAGCTCAGGAGTGTCATGCTAAGCGAATTCACATTGGTAAAGCCGGTGGCTCTTCCTACGCAGTCGGTTGTTGCTACTGTTTATAAATCAGTGAATCTCGCTGACGCATTTACGGTTCAACTTCCTTCTGGCACCACAAGCGATCCAGATGTCCTGTGGCGATTCATCATGTCGCATCAGCCGTCGTGGATTGGATGGCTTACGAATATCCGAGATGCAATCGTTGCGTGCTTTGGTCTGAAGACTGTCAAACAGCTCTCCGGTGAAGCAAGCGATGACCGCATCGCCTTCTTCAAGGTTTACAACAGAAGTGAATCCGAGATCGTCTTGGGCGAGGACGACAAGCATCTTGATTTCAGGCTATCAGTACTCCGCACTCCAGACTTGTCTTCAACGCGCGGTGGTCAACTGACTGTCTCAACCGTCGTCCATTGCCACAATCTCTTGGGCCGGATCTACATTTTGGTTATTGCTCCTTTTCATCGCCAGGTTGTAAAAGCCAGTCTTCGTCGTGCTGCACATATCGGCTGGCCTAAGGCACGCGCAATATAGAGATATCCTGTTTCCACTCCATTGAGCAATCCTTAAAAACTCGAAGGCTCGTCATTTTGAAACACCACGCTTAAGCCCGCAGGATATAATTATGATTACGCCAATGATTGATTAACGATGCGTATATGTTTTAAATGATAATAAATTGCGCGCTTTATGTTGGCCTTTGATCTATTGGTTATAAAACGCTAACTATTTCATCGAATGCAAGCCAAACATATTTCCTTCCGTATCAATCAACAAAGAAATAAAACCATATTCTCCAATCGACCATTTACTTTTCTTAATTCGGCCGCCGAAGTCTGAAGCCCGCTTTTCTTCGATTGAGCAGTCCTCACTTCGGAAGTACACAAGTGTGCTATTGGCGCCCGATGCGAAGCCTTCCATTTTTACTAGTGCCCCAGCGGCTCCCGTACTATCTGTTTCCATTGGGAAGGTACACAGTTGAACGCCGGCATTCTCGAGTGGACTTAACTTCACTTTAAGCACTCCCTCATAGAATTGCTTTGCACGATCCATGTTGTCGACATAGATCTCAAACCAATCGACTGGATTCTGTTTCATGTGAGTCTCCGAGAAGACAGGGTGTCATCTTAATGACACCCTTTTATCCAATCATCCATCAAATCAAATAAGCCGCTTGAATCAATAAAAGTTTACAGGTAAATGTTTACTTAAATTGATTTGTCCAAATGGTAGTGGCAAAGCCTGCACTATTAAGTTGTTCCCAAAGTGCCAATCCGTTGCCATTACTATCAATGCCAATATTTGGATTGAAGGCTCCAGTCGTATCAAAGGTATCGATTACTTTTCTGCCAACCCAACCTTTACCTACTTGATAGCGATTAGTGTAAATACGACGGAACGTGCCGTTGTTGCCACTCCATGCAGCCAACGCATTACCCGCATCATCCATTGCAATAGAAACCGGATTGGTAAATTTGCAAATAAATGCAGTTGGTGATTCCAATAAAACGGGCGACTCCCAGCCGTTCTTAATTGTGTAACGCATACTCCATGGAATACTACGCAAGGCTGTAATGCCATTACTATTGGTTGCCGCGGGTGCCAGCTCTGACCAGACAACAAATGCATCACCGTTTTTATTGATTGCAATGCTTGGCTCGGTGATTTGAAAAGTTGCTCTGGAGCTATAACTTCCACTATTAACTTCTACAGGGGCAAGCCAACCCTGATCGCGTATGTAACGTGAAGTGACAAGCGTGCGAGGTTCTTGTATCCATACAGCGATTGCATTGCCGCGACCATCGAACGCCAACTTTACTCCGCTAGAAGAAATCGCTTTGTTCGATTGAATAATTTGTGGTGCTGTCCAGCCATGATTGGGGGTGTAACGATTTGCCCAGACAATCACAGCATTGTGCCAAAATTGCTCCCACACGGCATAACCGAAATTATTATCATCAAATGCAACATAGGGGTCGAGAGAACCATCTTTACTGAAAGCGTCAAGAACAGTAGGTGTGCCCCAACCGTTACCGGGAACATACTGATTTGAGAAAATGCGTCCAATGAATTGACTAGGGGAGTTGCGCGGTGCAGAACCATTATCTTGTGACCACACTACCGTTGCTTTGCCATCTGCTGAGACGGCAACTTGCGGGCTCATACTATATTGAGCATCTTCTGAGTCAATCAATTGCGCGGTAGCCCAGCCGCTTGCAGGTGTAAACACACTGGCCCATATACGGAAATGTACGTTGCTGTTGTTGTTAAAGCCATTGATGTAAAATTCTTGCCAGGCCGCAACAGCAGTGCCATTGGGACCGACGGCGACGGCAGATTCAAGCACTTCACCCGCAGGATCGTTGCTTACCGGTTGTGCAATATCCCATTGTTGTCCGTCATAACGGCTGGCCCAAAGACTCCATTTCGATGCGCCAGTTTGTTGAGACCAAATGGCCATTGCGGTGCCATCGGCCTTATTCATTGCAAGGTGACTGGCGTTGACAAATTCAACATTATTTTGCAGTTGTTGCGCATTTTGCCATGCTGCATCACGAGTCCTGAAGGTAATGCTAATTGGGCTGCTTAATAACTCACCATTGCTGCCTTGTACTCCGGTGACAGATAGTGTGTAAGTGGTGGCCGGTAACAACTCATGGTTTGAAGTGACCTGTAACACATTTCCAGTAGCGCTAACGGCAATTGACTCCATCGTAGTCGCGCTACGAAGCATTATGTGATTAGTTGAAACGGTTGTGGGATTTAATGCTGTAGAAAAATTAAGTGACGCAATAGTTCCTGTGCGCAAACCGTCATCTGCATTATTAGTCGGACTACTCGTTGTGAGTTGTAAAGGTGATAACGCTTGGGCGGTGGAACATAAAGTAACGATACAGAGCAGCAACATCCATCTTTTGATATCGCGAATATTGATTTGCATGGCTTACTCCAAAAAAGCTAAAAATAATAATGTTTAACGCCTTGGCGTTACGCATTCCCCAATGCACATTAAGATGACTTTATCCTACGGGAATAAGGGAACATGTCATCCAAGCAGTTAGCGATGCAGTAGGACGATCCCGACAAAATTTTCGTCTGCCTTTAATTCGGCCTTGATCACCGTGTACGCTTAAGTGACGATTAAAGACGTTAAAAATTACGTGCAGGTTTGAAGAAAACACAAGTGTGGCTTAACAGCTATCCATCAACTGTTCGAGAATCCGCTGCGAAAGCATCAACGATTGATCTTTTATCCTTGAACGTCGGTGTTGTCACTTATGTTTGAATATATATTTCTGATGGCACAATGTTACGATTGGTATGATGGGAAAATGATGGACGAATTATCATTAGTGCATGCCTATTTTCTAATGTTTGTCATCTTTGATTTTTAGTGGAGATATTCATGAAATCGTTCAAAGGTTTGATTGCCTTGTTCGCTGTTTTCTTTTCAATTGTCGGCGTCGCTAAAGACGTTGCAAACACACCTGATTACATCACTGCGGCCATCGCGGATTCAAAGCGGCCCAGCAGTGAGATAGATCAGGATGTGAGTCGCAAACCGGAGTCAGTGTTGAAGTTTGTCGGCGTTAAACCCAATGATCATGTGATCGACTTGGTGCCAGGTGGTGGCTACTACACTCGATTGTTCAGTAAAATCGTTGGCTCCAAAGGTGTTGTGTACTCTGTTACACCTAACGAACTGCTTCAAAAATTTCCCAAGGCAATGGAAGCCCCCAATGCCATTGCGAACTCTGGCGATTACAAGAATGTGGTGGTATTGCAGCAACCCGCTGTGCCGCTAACGGTGCCACAGCCTGTGGATGTGGTCTTCACTTCTATGAACTACCACGATTATCATAATCCATTGTTTGGCTCACCCGATATGGCTGAATTCAACAAATCTGTATTCAATGCATTGAAGCCTGGTGGAGTATTTGTCGTTCTTGATCATGCCGCCACTGCTGGCAGTGGCCTTGATGCAACCAATACATTACATCGTATTGATCCTGCTGCGGCTAAGAAAGAAATCATGGCGGCGGGCTTTGAGTTCGTCGGTGAAAGTAAAGCCCTAAATAACTCGAACGATGATCACACGCTGAGTGTGTTTGATAAATCGTTGCGCGGTAACACCGATCGATTCATCTATAAATTCCGCAGACCTAAACACTGAACATTGCTGCCTTTAGTGGAGGGTGAGTGCCATCACCCTCCATTGAATTTGTTAACTCGTCAGATGTAATCTTGATTACATCATTTAATGATGAGTTACGCGAGAGAAGCACTAGCACACCCTCCATCAGATATTGTACTGTTCGATTGCGATCAAGCTCGTAGTAAGACGCCTTGGATTGTTTTGTGGAGCAGCATGAAAAGCAATTGGAAAATATCCGATCTAAAATGGATCGTGCCAACTTTCGCCGGAACTCTCTTACTGCTGATATTCCGCGACTCGCATCCGGAACATCGTTCCCAAATCGATGCTATTTTTTCATACGGATTTTGGGTAATCATGATCGGCTTAGTGTTTTGGTTTCTCCTTTACTTGATTAATCAACGGCATCATAAAATCACAAAAAATCCGAACAACAAAGAAGCAGATCACCCTGGAAAATACGGAATTGAGGAAGACATCATCGGCGCGTCTTCTCATCCTGACTATACGCGTACGCTTAAAAATCTTAAACCAAATAAATGCTCTTTGAAGAATAATGGGGACTCCTTAGAGTTTGTCGACTATCCATTCGAACCTGCAACAATATATCCCGCAGGCACATTTCATATTTCAGATATTGCTGAAGTGAACCTTGAGTATCCGTCGAACATACGATTAAAAAATGGTGACATCCTCTTCGCTCCATCAACAAGTAAAGTTGAACTAATGCAGCTTGTCTATGCCAGCAACTTGGATATCGTCGCGCGCATATCAATATGGAGCGCACTGCTGTCGCCTTTTCTGGATACATCGGAGAGACAAGACGCCATTGAACGCCAGTTTACTTGGCTTGAAAAGCAAGGATTGACGAGAGAGTCGGTCAATGCATGGCGAAAAGAAGTTGCAGTGCCGATGATGGCCTACAATTTTGGAACTTATCTTTGGGAATGGGGAAACCTTGATCTTCATGATGTTTTGCTTGCACAGAAGGCAAATTTATCGATAGTCGATTTCGCTCATTTTTATCATAGAGCTATCGAATTGGCCGCTCGCGATCCCGTCATGGATCAGTTACCTGCAATAGGCGCCGGCCCGCAC
>JAICKZ010000078.1 GCA_025927665.1 Steroidobacteraceae bacterium
AGAATATTCCCCGGCTTTAAGTCTCGATGCACAATCAAATTACGATGCGCATACTGCACCGCTTCACAGACCTTTAAAAACAACTGAATGCGTTCGGCAACCGTTAGCCTTTGATTATCGCAGTAACGATCGATGGCTTCGCCATGCACATACTCCATGACCAAGAAAGGTTCATCGAAGAAGGTTTCACCGGCATCGAGTAAGCGACCGATGTAAGGATGATTGAGATTGGCGAGAATCTGTCGTTCTGCGGCGAAGCGGCGTTGTACTTCATGGCTTAACTGCGTATTGGCCACGACCTTAATGGCCACCTGGGCTGAATAAGCGCGATCGGCGCGTTCGCCCAAATACACGGTGCCGGCACCGCCGACACCGACAATGGCGACCAAGCGATAATCACCTATGACCTTACCCAACAACTCCACGCGTCGATCATGTTCAGAGCCCAGCAGTGCTTGATTGACCGCACTGGTCACGGGGCCTGGACGGCTGCTCAATTTTTTTCGCGCCACGCCACGTGATTCAGCCAACAAATGTGCATAAATTTCTTCTCGCAAGACTTGATCATCGCCACACTCGGCACTTAAAAAGATATCGCGTTCCGCAGCGGGCAATTCAGCCGCACGCGCGAGCAGATCTTCAAGGTGGGAGCGGCGATGGGAAGAGGCATCTGGAGAGTCCATATCGTGTAACGATTCAAATTAGTTTCAGTTGTTGGTTATTGTATGTGCCACGCAAGACTATCAATCGGTAAAAACACTGTCGAGTATTAATTTGGTTGTACCTATGGATTGATTCTTAAATCGCAATGTATTAGGTATTAGAAGAAAACTGTTTTTATCTTCAACATATGATTTCTAGGGCTGACAATTTATGTGCCTCTTTAGGCAGCTTGACGTTGTGCTCCATAGATACGCAGCATTTCATCTAGCTCATTAGGATTGACTGGCTTGGTCATATAGGCATCCATACCAGCCGCAATACAACGTTCTTGATCGCCTGTCATGGCATGAGCGGTTAATGCTACGATGGGTGTACGAACATCGTTGGCGGACTGATACTTGCGTATTTGTGCAGTCGCTTCAAAACCATCCATTTCTGGCATTTGCACATCCATGAAGATTACATCAAACATTTGTTGCTGTGTAAGTTCTAGAGCAATTCGACCATTGCTAGCAATACTGACTTGATGACCGCGTTTAGTGAGCATGCGCTGCATGACCAATTGATTAACAGGATTATCTTCTGCCAAAAGAATTTTAAGAGTTGTTGATGGTTCTGTTAATTGAAGTTTGTGTGTTGCCGAAGTTTGCACAGTAATATTGAGTGCTTGCATTAAATTTTTTTGCAGTTCATTCATACGAATCGGCTTTACAACATAGTGTTGTATCCCTAACGCATGACAATGGGCTGTCTCATCTCGTTGTTTTGAAGCACTGAGCATTGCAATGATAGCTGGGTTCAATGCGGCATTGGCATGTACTGATTCTATTAATGCTGGGCAACTTATTTGCGGCATGCTGAAATCGCAAAGCAATATGCGAATAGGATTGGAGTGCGCACGCTGCTCTAGCATAAGCAATGCTTGTTGTGCGTTGGGTACGGCAATAACGTCCATATTCCAATGTCGCAAGTGATCACTCAAAATACGTAGCGTGGTTGCATTGTCATCGACGATGAGCGCCGATACATTGCTCAGAGCTGTTATCGCTGCTTTATCGACAAGCGTACTACTGATTGCCGGATCTGATCTGAATGCAATACTGAATTTGAATTGGCTGCCTTTTCCAGGTTCGCTATTTACATTAATTTCTCCACCCATTATTTTGATCAAGCGGGAACAGATGGTGAGTCCCAATCCAGTGCCGCCAAAGCGACGCGTCATTGAAGAATCTGCTTGTGTGAATGGATCAAAGATATGCTTCAAACGGTTAGGTACGATGCCAATTCCGGTGTCATTGATGATGAATTGTATTAACCAATTATCGTTTTCGTGTTGTTCGATGCAAGCGCGAAGATTCACTTCACCGTGTTCAGTAAACTTGATTGCGTTACCCACCAAGTTAAGCAAAATTTGTCGTAAGCGATTTTCATCGGCAATAAGCGAAACCGGAATAGCGTTATCAACTTCACAGGTAAGCTCTAATTGTTTTTCAGAGGCGCGTAATGCCAATGTTTTGAGCGTGGCTTCCATGATGTCACGAATATTAAATGCAACAGGATCGAGTTCAAGTTTTTTGGCTTCAATCTTGGAAAAATCTAGAATGTCATTGATCACACTCAGTAATCCATCGGCTGACATTTTAGTTGTTTCTACATACTCGCGTTGCTCGCGAGTCAATTCGGTATCCAGGCATAAAGCGCTCATTCCTATAATGCCGTTGAGCGGAGTGCGTATCTCATGACTCATATTGGCAAGAAATTCGCTTTTTGCTTGATTCGCCGCTTCGGCGGTTTCACGTGCCTTTTGCATCGTCGCAGCAGCTTCCATATGCAAAGTGATGTCATTCGCCACGCACAGTACATGCGTGGCAATGCCATCATTATCAATGATGGGACGATTGGTCATATGGAGCCAGTGTTTGTTTCCATGAACATCAACATATTGCTGTTCTGCAATGACTTTATCCTGGCGCGTAATCATGACTTCGTGTTTTTGATCGACAACGCCAATAGCAACGTTGTTGTTCATTGATAATTCGCTGGGTGTCTTGCCAATCATTTGATCAGGATGAAGGCCTCGTATTTCTGCGAAGGCACGATTCACTAATGTGAAGCGATCTTCTCGATCACTTACAAAAATCAGCGTGGGACACATATCAATTATTTGACGCAGGAATGCGCGTTGACTTTCAATTTCCCCGGTTTGAACACGCACGCGACGTCGCAATGATGCAACCCAAAACATTGCTGCCAATACGGCAAGTAACAAAGCACTTACTATTGACCATACATGGCGTAAATTCCAAAGTGGAGCAGCTTTTATTACTCGAATATCTTCCAAAGTGGGAATGGAAAGGCGGAACGCTACTGGGTTTGAATGGACGTAATCTTTATCAAGTTGTCGTTCACGTTGTACGATGCAAACACCCGTAACTCGTACCGTACTGTCTTCACGTAGACCACTCACCGATGCGTTATTACCAAAGGTTGCTGTAAATGTTTGATGTCCGCTCTGCAATATCAATCTGAGCTGAGAGGTGCTGGCATCAAGGCTTAACAACCGCCCCTCTAGGGAAACCAACTGATTATCCAAATTCTTACTTAACACTTCGTCCGGAGTCGTAATGACTGGGGTAACTTTTCCAAAAGTATGATTTGAAACGATGACGGCATCATTTAATTGTGGCCCCACATCACTGGGCTCTGCATAGCCGGTTGCATCAATGAGTTCACCGAGTTGCAAGCCACGCCCTGATGTTTTTATGTCGAGGCTACCACTGGTATCTTGCAGATAAATGTCCGTTGCATTACGCAGCGTGACCACACCTTGTACACGTTTGCGTCTGCCATTAGTGTCACCTTCCTTGTAATGCAACAGTTCGCCTATGGGCGTAACAGGTAATTCAGCAGAGCTGTTTGTTCCACTACGTAGGATCGTGAAGTTGGTGGGTGAATCAATAAATATTCGATAGCCGGTAAGTACGCGACTTGGTGTGAAAGTACTGGAAAACACGCCGCGTACACGTACTCGTGCATCGACCAGCTGGTTCAGCGATTGCTCGTTACTGGCGTTCAATATCAATCCAGCTACCGGACCTATTGGTGTGATGAAGTTGAACAAATAGCCTGCACTCGTTTGTCGAATGGGTCGAACCAGTCCCTCAAGTTCTACCCACCGCGAATCGTAAGCACCCGTTGGAGCAATTTCTGTATCCACGATGTCCGGAGTCGGCAGGTCACCTGCTCCAAGTTCTTCGATACGTGGATGGATGATAACGGGTGCGAAGCCACCAGGAGCAGTTAGGCCACGAATACGTACTCGCTGACCGAGTTTAAATGACTGCAATGCTTGATCTGAGGCGTCAACGTAAATGCCTTCGCCATCGCCAAAAATAAATAAGCAAGCACGCTGATAGCGAACAGCCGTCAGTACACCAGTAACATCAACAGACAGTGAATGAGCGGCTTCAGTAATAGGCATCTTGTGTAATGTTTTGATATTAGTAACCACTGGCGAACTATATCCATGATCAGCGATATTATTTTGCAATTGACTTTCAGTGATCAGTTTTACTTCAGCGCGTTGTAGAGTGGTAGTGAAGCGCCTGAGTGTTGGCCAACCAACACTTTCGACTAAATCGCCTGGTTTGAATTGCATTGCCTGTGAGGTTTCAACCGGCATAATGATGCCGCCATTTTCGATCATCAGTACGTTTGATGATTCCGGTCGCACCACTTTGGCTTGTATGCGTACTCGATGATTCTCGTTGACCCAATGTTCGTCGGTGATCAATGAACGAATTGAAGGAACTAACGGCGCATCCTCTGGTGCTTTTTCGAGGATCGTAATATCCTGTTCCGATGCGACTTGAATTAACGGACCAAGATCTTCGTTAAGGGAGAAATCGTGCTCCCATGGATTGTAGTCGACTTGCATGACCCCGCGAATTTTGATGCGCGCATCGAGTATTGCATCGCGTGTCAGCAATCCATTATCAATGACCAACACCGGCATGTGCCGACCGTATTCACCAATCTCCAACAACAGCATTTCATTGACACGCTTAACTGCACGAACAATGCCGATGGTTTCTATGCGAATGCCTTCATGACCTCCGGTCTCTGAAAATAATTCCAGCAAGGGTTGTACATCAGCTTTGGGCAATTCACCTATTGCGCGGTTGCGAATGGATACATTGTCGAGAGTGATGCTGTTGGCATTGTGATGCAATCCATATTCTTGTTTGACGACCGCTTGCACTCTCAGCTTTTCCCCAACCTGCGGCACTATGTTGTCGTCCTGATAAATTCGAAGGCCTGCAGTATTGTCTTGCAGGTAATAAAATTTTTCGACTGGATTAACATAGGTCACGCTTCCACTGAACTCGACCTTGGTACCAATTGCAGCTTGCTTCAGATCATTAAGCGTGTTTCTGGTGGTGTTCAGAAAAAACCAGTCATCGCTCCATAGTGACATTATTACCAAAATGCATGCAATGATAATCAGCGGCACCAGCATTGGAGTACCGCGGATTATTTGATACAAACGATTTGAATCAAGAAGCCGTCGCATTTTGAAGCAAGTCTTTCAGCTGGCAAAATTGGCAAATGAAACAGGTAAAAAAGCACTGGAGAAAGGGAATTAATGATCCCTCATCCGAATCATTCATCGGCTATGGCCGGGCAAAATTGAATAATAACGAATCTAAATGTTGTGATAGCGATCGCGCTCATCGCTGCCGTGATAGGGAAGAAATCAACTGGCAGTGTGAAATGGTTCACAAGCTAATCGCTTGATAAAAATCATTTCGTTGAAGCGTTCATTGAACCGTATATACAAACAAAAACGCCATGTCTGGAAAGACATGGCGTTGGCGGTATCGGCTGAGCTGAAACTGCTGTTATGCCACAGAGGCCAGGTAATTTTTAGGCTTGGTCTTGGTTTGTTCGATTGCTTCTAACAGCTTGCTGTCAAGTTCTGGCAGCGTGGGTAATTGCGACGAATCACTTAATAGCGGTTTAAGCTGCTCGTGTAGCTTGGTCGTTAGCGCATGTAACTCACTGTACAAAGTGCCTAACTTAGTTGCATTGACATGCAATTCACTCAGTTCTTTATCTTGTTCCTGCTTCTCCTTGCGCAAGGTACCAAAACTGATTTCCAATTGACGACGCGCATCTGCTTCGTCTTGTTTTTCTTTCTTCAGGCTTTTCATTTTCTTCACCACATTTTCTGGCGTATCTGCCAATGCGGTATTGATTGCCTTAATTGCTTTTTCCTTTTCTGCAGCGAGGTTTTTCAATTGTTGAATTTCCTTCGCAGCGGCGGCACGTTCGGCAGCGAGCTGTGGAGCGGCTTTTTCCTGAGCGGCACGCATATTGGCAGTTTCAGTCTCAGCAAGACTTTGAGCGCGCTGACTGGCCAGCAGTTTCTTTTCCATTTCGTTAACGGTTTGCTGTGCCTGATGTTTGGCCGCAACGACGCTCGCGTCTGCGTCTTTTAGTTTTTGGAGGGCGGCATCCAGCGCCGTTTTAAGTTCATCCTGATTGCAGTTGGCGTCCAGACCGAGCGCTTCGGCGGCGGTACGCATTAACATTTGCTTGCTGATAGCAAGCTCTTTCCACACTTTTAGCTGAAGTTCGAATTGCGTTTGATCCACATTAATGCCTATGGAGAGGTTGAGATATTAAAGAGCCGCGAAGTATAGCAAATAACAAGAATATCGAAAGCGGCTTGAACAATTAATCGGCTGTTAACAGAACATATAGACCGCATAGGTGATTTTGTTGAATAAATTGTGACCGCATTGGAGTATCCAAGTGCTCCATTAAAGGTAGGTAACCTAGAGCCGATGCTAAATGTAGACGAACGCCAGATTTCGACCGTTCAAATAGCTTTTCTTGAATTTCACTTCCATGACGTCGCATCAAATACTGACAGAGTGTGAAAATATTCTAGTCGGACAGCCACTGCCATTTTCGGTGTATAGCGCCGATCGTAAACTATTGCTTGCTAAGGGTCAGATTGTTGAATCTGAACGAGTTCGTGGTCAATTAATGCGCTCGGGACGGTTCCAAAGCTCAGGTTCATCATTAGAACTTAGCGATACGGAAGAATATGGTCCAGAAGAAGCCCCACTGGTCGAAAGTGCATTGCAAACCTATGCTCGGGATTTTCAAAGCGCGGTAGGTAGTTCGCGAATTGGGGTGCGTGTTGCGCGTGAAGAGGCAGGTGAAAGCTATTCATGTTGGGTACTGGGTGCCGACGAGCAACATGGATTGATTATTACAGCCCCCGCGAAGCCGGACCGTTCGATTGTCCCTGTGAGCGAAGGTCAGACGTGGATATTCAGGATGATGTATCTGACTGCTGCAGTGAAGTTCAACGGTACGATTCGCAAGATTCAGTTTGAACCCATTCCAGTAATGAATATTTCGTTGCCTAAACAGGTCGAATTGCGTCATGTCCGCACCAGCCCACGAGTGAATACCTGCATGCGTGGCAGCATCGATTGTGGCAAAGACATTTCTATATTAATCACCGATCTTGGTATCGGAGGCATGCGCGTCGCGTTTGAACGAGAACAATGGGAACCCAAGCCCGGCCAACACATCACGTTGGTTTTTGAAATCGCCATGCTGGGTCAAGATTATCATTTCAAAGTACCCGCAACCGTAATCGGTAAGCCACACGAAATAGACAAGCGCTATCCATCGCTATGTTTCGTTGGATTAAAAATCGAAGCTCAATCAGAGATTGAGAGACTGGTATTGCATAGTTATGTTTTTGAACGCACTGCGCTTGATTTCAATGCTTTGTGGAAGTCATTAACGCAAGGCCTGTAAGCCGCTGTAGCAATATTCCGATTCATATTTCGATTGGTACAATGAAATTGCTATGATGTCCTCATGGCAAAGACATTTGTTACTCATGACGCATCCATTGCATGGACTCCGTTGCAGCGTCATGGTAATGAGGTAGAGGATGTACTTGATGTAGTTCAAGCATCGGTGGATCGCGATGCCGCTGCATTGCAGTTGCGATATCAAGTCAATGGAGATGTCGCATCATTGCGCATACCGCCGCTTCGGCATTCAACTCGTGGCGATGAACTATGGAAACATACATGCGCTGAATTGTTTATCGCTTCGGAAAATTCTGATCAGTACTCAGAATTTAATTTTTCACCATCGAGTCAATGGGCAGCGTATCAATTTTTTGGATATCGTCGAAGAATGCAGCTATTACAATGTGAAGCACCCTTGATAGTCTCTTCATGCACACCTCGACAACTGACGATGATTATTGACATGGCGTTACCTGCAGATCTTGCTATAACTTCGCTAAACCTGGGACTCAGCATGGTGATTGAAAAGAAAGATGGACAATGCTCATATTGGGCACTGCGCCACAGTAGTGAATGACCCGATTTTCATCGTCGTGAAAACTGGCTGTATAATTTGGATTAATTGGAAATTGAATATTCATGTTTAAAACAGGATTGGAAGTCTTGATCGATGAACCTCAGTTGCGTGCTCAACTGTCAGGTAAGCGTGTTGCATTATTAGCGCATCCAGCGTCCGTGACGCGAAATCTTACTCATGCCATGGACGCGTTGTCGCTGTTGCCAGAAATCAAGTTATCTGCAGGCTTTGGCCCGCAGCACGGAATTCGTGGTGACAAGCAAGACAACATGATTGAGTCTCACGATTTTGTTGATGCAACTCATGGTATTCCGATTTTCAGTCTCTATGGCGAAGTTCGCCGTCCAACATCACACATGATGGATAGTTTTGATGTGCTGCTCGTCGATCTGCAGGATTTAGGCTGTCGTATTTATACCTTTATTACGACCCTACGATATGCATTGGAAGCGGCAGCGCAGCATCGCAAAACAGTATGGATACTGGATCGTCCCAATCCAGTCGGTCGCCCCGTTGAAGGATTGCGTTTACGCGAAGGTTGGGAAAGCTTTGTCGGTGCAGGTGCGTTACCGATGCGGCATGGGCTGACACTCGGTGAACTAGCAAATTGGTTTGTGCATACACTTAAGCTGGATGTGGAATGTCGCGTGATCAAGATGCAAGGTTGGCAAGTTGATTCTGCACCTGGATTTGGTTGGCCGTTAAATGATCGAACTTGGATCAATCCTTCACCGAATGCACCTAATTTATGGATGGCGCGTTGCTACGCAGGCACGGTCATGTTGGAAGGCACGACATTAAGTGAAGGCAGAGGCACAACACGACCACTCGAATTGTTTGGCGCTCCAGATATCGATGCACAAAAAATATTGCAACATATGTATGCGCTCGCACCACATTGGCTGCAAGGATGTTACTTGCGTGAATGCTGGTTTGAGCCAACGTTTCACAAGCATGCAGGTAAATTATGCTCTGGGGTTCAGATTCATGTTGAAGACATGCACTATCAACATAACGCGTTCAAACCTTGGCGCTTGCTCGCATTGGTTTTCAAGGCAATTCGCAAGCTTTATCCAACCTATCCATTGTGGCGTGACTTCCCCTACGAATATGAACGCGAACGTTTGGCGATTGATGTGATTAATGGCAGCACTTTACTGCGTGAATGGGCGGATGATACGCACGCAGTACCGGCTGATCTTGACGCTGCAACTTGCGCAGACGAAACTGCATGGCGAGATGAACGCGAAACTTTTTTGCTGTATTAGATGATCAAGTACGAGCAATCAATTATAGCGGGAGTAACGTCATCAAGCTAAGTAAAGCGTAGCTTGGAATTCCATAGTACTTTGCTCACGACGCTGAAGCAGATTTCAGTAATTTCAATTGTTAATCCTCGTCATCCTTTGAACTTGAGTCAGTGAGTTGCTCGGGTTCTTCAACCGACCATTGTTCGCGAAATGCTTGAAGAGCTTCGTTGTAAACACTTGCGTGACGTTTGCTTAGCACTAGCGATGACAAATCACATACTCGCGCCCGCAAAATGCCAAGATCACAAGCCGCATCAAAGAGGCTGGGATACCAGCTCTGCCAATTTGGCAATAACTCGTCAACCTGATCGCGTAGGCTGCGTTTGTTTGCGGGAATGGAAACAGTCATGGCGTTATTGTGCCACAGTCAAATGCCAATGAAATCCGCCAATCCAGCTGATGAAATCAGCTATCACGGAATTTCGTGGCTAAATTATTCATTTGACATCGAGCATGATGAAGAACTTGCGAATTATTAATGCGCCTGGGATTGGCTTTATTGACAATCCCGTCGACAATGTCTTTTTTACGGTCGATCTCGTGCTCATGTGCTCTAAGCCATGTATATTGTTGGGCTGCGAAGTTCGGCGATAGTTGGAATCCGGGTTGTGTGGAGAAGTTTGTTGATGATGACAATGCCAAAAAGTAAATTGACCTGGCTCAAGAAGGCGGGGCTGAGCATTGTCTTTGCGATCCTGCCAGGATTGTCAGCGCAGGCTGATACAGCTTTTCAAACGTTGGCGTATTCAAATGTGTTTGCGTTTTTCATCAGTCAGACATCGGCTGGAGTAACCGAAGTGCCACTGTTTGGTAGAAGCTATCTCTACGGCACGCTAACCAATACCTCAGGTACCAGTGGTGGCGGAATATATCGAACAACCACTGACGGCAGTGTCGTCGAAACTATCTATGATTTGAAAGACACTGATGGTTATCTTCCCGCAGCAGGTTTACTGCTAGCGCACGACAACAATCTCTATGGCGCCACGGTATATGGGCCACGCGTGGGTGGCAACACTCAGGCTGGGTCAGGCACTCTGTTTCGCATTGCTCCGGACGGTTCCGGTTACACAACCTTGCATAAATTCGACGATACGATAGTTCTAATCGATGCGCAGACCGGAGTGCCCGTTAATGTAAACTTAGATGGCGCATTGCCTTCGCAGGCATTGGTGGATGGGAATGATGGTTTTTTGTATGGAGTTGCAGCGCGTGGTGGCATCAATGGCACCGGGACAATTTTCCGTATTCAGTTAGATGGCAATAATTTTCAGGTATTGCATTCATTTGCTTACGTCAATCCTCAGACTGGATTACCCGCTAATTTCAGCAATGACGGTGCTACTCCCGCCGGTGCCCTTCGTTACGATAGTACGACTGGTTTTTTATACGGTGTGACCAGTGGCGGCGGCGCCGTAGGAAACGGCACAATTTATCGTATCCAAACTGATGGCAGTCAATTTCAAACCATCTTTTCGTTTGAATCATTGAACGGTGCCATCAGCGGTAACGCCGACACAACCAATTGTCATGGCGCGGTACCAACGGGTCAGCCCTTGATCGCCAATGAAATGCTTTATGGCGTGACCACTCAAGGTGGTAACGACAGTAGTAATTGCAATGGCAACTCGGATGGCAGTCTCATTGGATTCGGTACGGTCTATGCCATTTCACTCGCGGATATTCCTACTAGTGGATTAATGGATTACAACAAATTTTTAACTGTACATGATTTTTTGGGTTCGGACGGACAGCAGCCCGTTGGTGACTTGGTCTTGGCCGCGGATGGTGTATTTGTTTATGGCGAGACCGCCACTGGTACGAACACTACAACCACACCTTTCTCCGGTTTCGGCACTGTGTTTTCGATTGACACTCGTGACCCTGCCGGTAATTTTAACTTTGCTCACGGATTCAACCCTGCAGAAAGCACTAGTCCTACTGGACATTTTATTCAAGCACGAGATGGTTACTTCTATGGTACTGCCACTGGTTCTGGCGGATGTAATGGCGGTGCAGTTTTTCAACTGCGTAGCGACGGGTCAGCGCCACAGAACGGCTCGGTAAGTTGTAATACTGGCATTGCCCCCGACAATTCGAGTTCTGGAGGGTATGGTGGTGGTAGTATGAGCTGGATATTTATATGTTTAATCGCAGGATTAGGTTGTGCG
>JAICKZ010000251.1 GCA_025927665.1 Steroidobacteraceae bacterium
GCATGCTGTCTAAAAAAAGATAAACAGCAGTAACTATTACTTTTATTTATTGAATCGGGCATATTTTTGCCCTTACCTACTGTTGCAATGACAGCGACCTACGTATTATTGCACAGCTTAAATTTACTCAATTTCTTCTATGCGACTACTGCCTGCAACTTATCTGACAAACGCCATTCTGGGTTGCATGACATTATTTGCGCTCTCTGTTGCGCAGGCCGACAACCATGCAGCAACCCGCATGGCAATATTCGCTAAATTACCTAATTGGACTGGAGAGTGGGAAAGCGTTGCTAGCAATAACACTGCTGCAGCCGAACCATCATTTACCGCCGCATGGACCGCAAAGCGAAACTCAAAAAAATCTGCATCTGAATTAGTTGATAATGCGCAAAGCCGTTGCGTATGGGGAATGCCGCGGCTTTTAAAAGGCACGCATCTATTTGAAGTCATCGTGATGCCGGAACAAACATTTTTCAGCTACAACGTTAATGAATTCCGCCATGTCTGGACCGATGGTCGCAAACATCCACTGCATACCACCGTCACCAACACCGGTCATTCAATTGGGCACTGGGAAGGATTGACCTTGGTTATTGATACCATTGCTATGCAATCCGGATTATGGATCAACCCAAAAGGCGCGACCCTCAGTCCCAAAGCTTCCATACACGAACGTTGGTCGCAGACAGATAATGATCATCTGAAGGTGGATGTGACGATTCAAGACCCGATTGCATTGAGCAAACCGCTGGTGTTTTCGCGCCGTTATCAACGAATTGCAGATAGCAATACATTGATACAACAAGAATGTTTTGAACAACAACACGAAGGCGTCACCAAGGGTTCGTCAGGCTGACGTCATTGCCTTCAACATATTGATCAGCATGTTTGAAACACCATTTATAATGACATCGACTCGAAAAATTCTGTCGCCTTTGGCTTTACTTAGCTTATCGCTGATCTCAATTATTGCAGCACCCAACGCCATTGCAGAAATCAATTCCGCCGCACGCGTTCAAGCCATGAGCAAATTGCCGGACTGGAGCGGCATTTGGGTGGTAAAAGGCAGCACTAAGACCATTGATCCGTCCGGTAAAACGTTGCACTACAACGAAGAATGGCTCAACAAGTTGGATGAAGAAGATCGCAAACATAAAGCCAAGCAAGATTCATTGGCTTTAACGTGTGTGGCAGGATTTCCGCGATTGCTTGCAATGCCCTATCCGTTTTCGATCATGATCACACCCGAACAAGTGTTGATTCATTATGCGCATCGTGAAGTGCGCCATATCTATACCGATGGCCGTGAACTTCCACCGGTTGATGAACTTTGGCCCAACGCGTGGGGATTGTCAGTGGGACATTGGGAAGGACAAACACTCATCATCAATACGATCTCAACCAAACCTGATCTGTGGATTGATAGCCGCGGTGCAACGCTCAGTGCACAGGCAGAAATCTCCGAAAGGATCACGATGATGGGAGCATCGCATCTTAAAGACGACATCACTATTGAAGATCCCACTTCATTAGAAAAGCCATGGAAATTCACTCGCATTTATCGCCGCACGCTGGCCAACGATATTATTGATGAGCAATGTGATTTTGGAGCGATTAAAAAAGCCTGGTAGAAAAATACAAGAGCAGCCAAGCGCCACTCTTGCATCGAATAAATTACTTGTTTGGAAAATCAATCGCGATTTTGTCAGCCGCAAGTGCTGCTTCATGCAATGCTTCAGATAAGGTTGGATGTGCATGAATGGTTCGTTGCAAATCTTCGGTGCTGGCAGAATATTCCATAGCCAATACCGCCTCTGCAATCAACTCACCTGCCATCGGTCCAATGATATGCACGCCAAGTATCTCATCGTCATTGGTGGCAGAAATCATTTTGCAAAACCCTGTACCCGCTTCCATGGCACGTGCACGACCACTGGCCATAAACGGAAAGGTGCCAATTTTATATGCACGACCACTGGCTTTGACTTGTTGTTCAGTTTGACCAACCCAGGCAATTTCTGGGGCCGTATAAATGACTGAAGGAATCACTTTGTAATTCACTTCCGCATGCTTACCCGCAATTAGGTCTGCAACCACAATGCCCTCTTCTTTACCTTTGTGCGCCAGCATGGGACCACGTACGACATCACCTATTGCCCATACATTGGTAACGGCAGTGCGGCATTCCGCATCCACTTTGACGAAGCCGCGCTCGTCGATATCAACGCCAGTACCTTCAGCCAATAAATTATGCGTATTCGGACGACGTCCAATCGCAACGACAACTTTATCAACAACAATAGACTGCTCGCCGGTTGCATCGGTGTACTTTAGAGTGACGTCGGTTTTGCCTTTTGATGCAGACGATACCTTTGCACCCAGCTTGATATCCAATCCCTGTTTCTTGAATTGCTTGAACGCTTCGGCAGCGACGGCTTGATCGGTCATTGGCAGAAAACTATCAAGCGCTTCAAGCACCGTGACTTCCGCGCCCAATCGTTTCCATACACTACCCAATTCCAAGCCAATCACACCTGCGCCAATCACACCTAAGCGTTTAGGCACCGCATCGAATTCCAATGCACCCCAGGAATCGACTATATCCTTGCCATCAAATGACAAAGTTTTCAATTCAGTGGGAACGGAGCCTGAGGCAAGTACCACATGACGCGCAGAAAGTATTTGTTGCTTGCCATCTTTATCAGTGAACTCCACTTGATGCATACCTGCATTGCTCTTTAATAATTTGCCCGTGCCTACCAATGCAGTTACTCCGGCGGACTTAAATAAGCCAGTGATACCTTGCGTTGATGCTTTAACGATCTTGTTCTTACGTGCCTGCATCATCGCAACATCAAACTTCACCTCTCCTACTTTGATGCCATGTGTTGCAAACTCATGCTGAGCGCGATGATAAAGTTCAGATGATTCCAACAATGCCTTTGAGGGTATGCAGCCTGCATTCAAACACGTGCCACCAAAGGCATAACTACCATCGTGATTTTTCCAACCATCGATACAGGCGACAGAAAGCTTATTTTGTGCGGCACGAATGGCCGCTGGATAACCTGCAGGGCCGGCACCGATTACAATGACATCAAATTGTTCTGACATGAAATACTCTTTAACTAGTCAAATTTAGCAAAAGCGGATGGTTATCCTTATCAATGCAAAACAGCAAAAACAGGATGTTTTTGTCTGAGCCTATACGGACATATTCACGGCGTTTTTGCAGTAACAAGGATAACCATCTGCGGCATAACCTTTACGAAGTCACAATTGCAACAACAATCGTGCGGGATCTTCCAACGCTTCTTTGATGACAACCAAGAATTGCACAGAGTCACGTCCATCTACAATGCGATGATCGTAGGTCAATGCTAGATACATCATCGGACGAATTACAATTTGACCATCGACAACGACGGGACGTTCTTGAATTTTGTGCATACCCAAAATAGCAACTTGCGGCATGTTCAAGATGGGTGTTGAGAGTAACGAACCAAACACACCACCGTTGGTGATGGTAAATGTGCCGCCGGTCAGCTCTTCCAATGAGATGGAACCTTCACGTGCACGTTTCGCATAACCACCCACCGCCGCTTCCAATTCTGCGAAGCCAAGATTCTCGGCATTACGGATCACCGGAACCATCAAGCCGCGTTCGGTAGAGACCGCCACACCAATATCGTAGTATTCGTGATACACAATGTCATTGCCATCGATAGAAGCATTCACTGCGGGAAATTTTCTTAGCGCCTCGATTGCAGCTTTGATAAAGAAAGAAGAGAAACCAAGTTTTACGCTATGGGCTTTCTCGAACTTATCTTTGTAGCGAGTGCGCAGATCACTGACTGCCGTCATATCAACTTCGTTAAACGTAGTTAACATTGCCGCCGTGGCTTGCGCTTGCACTAAACGTTCGGCAATTCGTGTACGCAAACGAGTCATTGCTACACGCTGTTCAGAACGCGGTCCCGCTGCAGACAACGAAACCGGTGCGGATTGTTTTGTCGTAGCCGCAGCGGGTTGCGATAGATGCTGAATCACATCACTCTTGGTGACACGACCATCTTTGCCACTCGCAGGCACATCAGCAGGAACAATTTTGTTCTCATCCATTATGCGACGCGCCGCAGGTCCTGATTTCTCAGCACCGGATTTTTCGGTGTTGGCTTTTTCGACCGCAGGCTTGCTGGCCGCAGGCGTTGATGTAACCGCAGCAGCCGCACCTGCTTCAATGATTGCTAATACCTGACCACTTGTAACTGTGGCGCCATCTTGCAATTTGATTTCGCGCAACACGCCTGTCGCCGGCGCAGGAACTTCAAGCATGACCTTGTCCGTTTCAAGATCGACCAAATTCTCATCACGAGTAACTGCATCGCCTACTTTCTTGTGCCACTTGGCAAGCAATGCATCGGCAACAGACTCTGGCAATTGTGGAACTTTAACTTCAATACTCATCTTATTTCTCTAAATTCTCTATTGATCGGTAATGACATTCAATTGATGCATTGATTATTGACGCGGCAGCGCTTTCAATCGCGTGGTTTGACGC
>JAICKZ010000304.1 GCA_025927665.1 Steroidobacteraceae bacterium
CGCGCACTATTGCAACAACACGATTCGGCCACAAAGGGCGTGTTTGTGTCTTATTTCTTTTATTGATCACCGGCGACGCGCTATCAGTTGTGGGCAGGGCGCAGTATTGTTGCTGTGGATGATCAACCCACACCCGATCTCGATACGTTTATAAAAGCGGTTGCCAATCGCGACGATCGCAGTGCGGTGAGATTGAAAACAGTAACGTTAAATGGTGCCACCGAAGTCATCACTCTTAAACTCGATTTGCGTTACTGGCCAACGTATGAGTTGCGACGTACTGAGAGAGGGTGGGAGCGAAATACTTTACGGTAATGACGCTGGACTTGTTATGCAACTCTTCCGGACAAATTAACTAGCTGCAGAACTGCTCACGCTTATAACTCGCTGACCAAACTGAAGTAAGTATCCATTGTTATCGTAAATAGCAAATTCGCGCATGCCGTAAGCAAAAGTTTCAATGCTGTAGCAGACCTTGCTGAGATCTTTTATCTTGTTCCAAAGATCATCTACTGCATCGATGCGAAAATATAGCGACCCCGTGAAGGCTGGCTCTGATTCATTCAGATGATCATTTTGGATAGAGATCATCAGCTCAATGTCATCGCGTTTGAGCGAAGCCCAAGTATTGGATTTGCTCTGACAGATAAAGTCAAGCACTGTTGTGTAGAACTCAATGGTTGCAGGGAGATTCCAGGTACGAAGCATAGGAGTGAGTGATTGGATTTTCATAACTTATCAAGGCCTAGCGAAATTGGCATGTCAATTATAAGTATCATCAGTCGGCATGTGCCAGATAATTCTATCGCAATGTGCATTGGCAGATTGCCGGTTCGATGCGTTTATCAGTAGTCAATGTACTTCAGCCAGTTGATAGATGCGATAACTCAGGTAGTCATCGATCAACGCATGATCAACACAGGTTAGCATCATGCCGTTACACTTGATTGCCACTTCGCGTGAGGCGCTAGCACCGCTACTCAATGGCAGGCCGGCGAATGCTTCCAATTGTGCACCGAGATACGAAATGTCGAGTGCGTCTTGAGCAACTACGCGATTTGCTTCACCAAAATTCGCGCTCAATTGATAATGTGTCAGATATTGAATCTGTTTTTCAGTCACATTATTGGGTAGGCGATTACGTTGCAATAATGTAGGTTGTTGAGTGACATCCCATGCTGCTTCAGGCTGGTGATCACCAAACCAACCGATGACACGTGGGTGAGATGACTTCAGCCATTGTGTAGCGAAGTGAGTAAAGTCCGTTGATGAATCGCGCATGCGTGTCAGATAATCCGCGATTGCCGCGCCGTAATGTTTTTCGGCGTCGTGAAACGCTTGCGGTATGACAACATTACCTTCACCGTGCGGTCCATGATTACGAATTGTTAAAACAAAAATGAATACGGGTCGATCGTCATCGGGATGTTGTGCTATTTGCAGCGCTTTATCGAACATGATGTGATCATAGGTTTCCTGCCAATTGCCTGGCAGTTTCAAATCACTTGCCGCATAAAATTCATCAAAGCCATAATAGCTGTATGCGGTTTGCGCACTTAAGAAGTTTCCTTCTGTCGGGCAAACAGCAATAGTTCGGTAACCCAAGGTTCGCAGTCTTGCGGGCAGGGCAAGCTGCAAACGTGGTGCAAGTGAAACGGGCGCATAAGCGCCACCACGTCCAAACACACGCCAATCGAAACCCGACATTAACGCAAATTCAGACAACCATGTACCGCCTCCTGTTGAATGAACCATCAACGGGCCTTGTTGGGTGCGTTGCGCGACCGTTAATGGATGCAACATGGTGTTGTCACACATGGCAGGAGCACAATCACGAATGAAAGTTGAATCGAAAGTGCTTTCTTCAAGAACCATAAATATATCGGGTCGTATCGCTACAGTGTCGGTGTTCAAAGGCGAGGTGGGTATCGCAAATCGCATTTGCACAAGCTTGGTGGGCAAGGTTGCTTCGACACTGCGGTTGTTGAAGAAAACATTTAATCGATTAACGATGCCACCGGTTTGTTGCATCTCATACATTGACTGAAATGCTGCAAACACATCGCTTTCGGCCGCCTGGGCACGCGATTGTTCACTGGATACGAAGCTGGCGCCAATTCCAAGCAGTAATGATATTGTTGCGGTGGTCATTCGGGTCCAATGTCCATGAGGCTGTCGCGTCATTAAATAAACGGGCTGTTCCAATTTCATACCCATAATTACGCATAACGCAAAGCCCAAACATAAGCCCAATAACGATATGCCCAATAGTGGGTAGTTGATGAATAGATGAAAATTCTCTGCGGGGCGCAATAAGAAAAAATATACATCAGCCAACGATACCACCATGCCGAGATACGCTTGCTTGACCATAGACGTGATAAGAATGAAACAGAGTAGATACAGCAGCATGACCACAGCTGTCCACGGTCGTCGTACCGTCGCGATAAAAAAACCGTAAATGACAATTATTGAAATTGTGGTGCTGAGGCTTGGAAGAACCATATATTTACCGCTATTGTTACGCCGCGCTTGTCACCGCCGGTCGGAATGGTTCGAAGCTTACCGCCAATAGTCTTGTAAAGATATTGGATTTTGAATGCAGAATGTTCTAGTCAACCCATCCAATCATCTGTTTCGCATCGGTGACTGCTATTTCTCTCCACTCACCCAGCTGCAATTTTCCTAGCTTGAATGGTCCATATTGAACACGGCGCAGACGGGTGACTTCGTGTCCCAATGCGTTGAATAAACGACGCAACTCGCGGTTCTTGCCTTCGGTTAGAATCACCTCCAGATGTGATTCACGTGACGAGGTTTTTTGAATAGTGATCGCATGGCATTGCAGCAATTCATCTTTGTCTACGACGCCGTCAATGGCTTGCTGTCTTCGTGCTGCATCGAATTCGCCACGCACAGTGACCAGGTAGATGCGAGTTATATGGTTGTTGGGATTGGTGAGGTAACT
The DNA here is from genome assembly GCA_025927665.1 of Steroidobacteraceae bacterium. Lineage (GTDB taxonomy): Bacteria > Pseudomonadota > Gammaproteobacteria > Steroidobacterales > Steroidobacteraceae > CAILZL01. The sequence continues at coordinate 2,969 of JAICKZ010000304.1, forward strand.
GGAGAGTTGGGTATCGTTGGTCAGCAATAGCAATCCGCTAGTGTGTTGATCCAATCGACCAACAGCGTGGATAAAGCCAAGATCTTTTGGCAACAGAGTAAAGATTGTCTTGCGATTTTTTTCATCACTATGGGTAGTGATTACACCTTTCGGCTTGTGAAATAAGAAGAAACGTTTGACCGTGTTCTGCAAGGGTCGATCGTCAAGTGTGACCGTGTCTTGTTGAAAGTTAACCCACTGCTCCGGATTGCGAGTGATTAACTTATTTACGCGCACGCGACCGGCGCGAATCCATTCCTGAGCAGTGCCTCGCGAAGCCAGTCCAAGTTTGGAGAACAGACGATCAAGGGTAACGGATTTGGTGACTGACATGTGCATCAGCAGATTTTGATAATGCAGATCAACCAGAACGCATCTTCAGCAACAAATCGATATTCATGTCACCTTCAAACAATCGTAGTGCCACCTGCTTTGTCTGCACCGCGAGCATGGCCATGCGATCTGCAAGTTCATTGCCTTCGATGCCAGCATGACCTGCAACATGAGTGAGTTGTATTTCATCGCCGATTTCTTCGTAGATTGCATGGGCTGTTTGAATGATTTCCAAATTCTTGATGTCGCCTTCTTCCTTGCGC
>JAICKZ010000123.1 GCA_025927665.1 Steroidobacteraceae bacterium
CCGTTCTGCATAGGTTTGCCGGGTGCAATGTAATGCCATTCTACTTTGTGTTCGTGTTGCCAGGTTAGGATGGCATTGGAAGTTAGCTCTGTGCCATTGTCTGAGACGATCGTGCAGGGAGGGCCTTTGCGTTGAGCGATTTGGTCCAACTCTCGAACTACTCGATATCGAGCTACTTTTACAACGATGGCAGTTTAACCGGCTATGCATTGAATGCGATACAGTTCAGTGATGGGACCAGCTGGGACTTGAATACGGTTAAAACCAAGGCTTTAACAGGTACCATGAATGCTGACACATTAATAGGCTACGTAACAAATGATGTATTAAGTGGCCTAGATGGGGATGACAGCCTCACCGGTGCAGGTGGCACAGATATTTTGCAAGGTGGTGTTGGCAACGATACGCTCGTTAATTCCTCTGGCAACACACTCTTCAACGGCGGTTCAGGTGCCGATACATTAACTGGCGCAGCCGGTAATGATCTTTTTATCGGGGGAACCGGCAACGACTTGATCACGACTGGTTCAGGTGCTGACATTATTGCCTTCAACAAAGGCGATGGCCAAGACACCGTGGCGGCGAGTACCACCAAGGACAATACTTTATCCATTGGTGGTGGGGCCAGTTACGCTGATCTTGTGTTTAGTAAGAGCGGTAATGATCTTATCTTGAAAATGGGATTAACCGATCAAATTACGTTGAGTAGTTATTACGCAAGCACTTCCAATCACAGCATCAACACTTTGCAAGTGATTTTGGAAGGCAGCTCGGATTACAACGCTGCTTCTACCAATGCAATGAACAATAAGAAGATCGAAGACTTTAACTTCGATGGCTTGGTCAGTGCATTTGATGCAGCACGCGCGGCCAATCCAAGCTTGACCACGTGGGCGTTGACCAATGCGTTAACTGCACAATACTTAAGTGGCAGTGATACTGCAGCGCTGGATGGTGATTTGGCGTATCAATATGGATTGTTGGGTAACCGCGGAAATATCTCTGCAACCCCTGCGATGAATATCTTAGGTGCGGCGACCTTTGGCACGGCTGCACAGACGTTGCAATCACAAGCGGGATTACAAGATCCAACGCCTAGATTGAGTTAATCAACTGAAGATGAATATAGTGGTGTATCGAAAGATACGCCGCTATGTTTTTCATCATCATTGATAAAGATCTTCTCGCGTCAGCGGTAAGCCATGTTGTTGTCCACGACCGTTGATGGCCAGAATTTGGTAGACGCCAATCGAGCCGCGATCAAACTGCGAAGCTGAAACGGCGATATACAACCGCCATACACGATAGGCGGCTTCACCGATTAAAGCCACCGCTTGTTCATAATGCGCATCGAGTCGCGATAGCCAATGACGCAATGTCATTGCATAGTGAGGACGCAATGCTTCTACGTCCCAAATCTCAAATCCGTTATGCTCCATCACACGTTGAACATTGCTGATGGTTTCCAGTTCGCCATCTGGAAAAACATAACGCTGAATAAAGCGCGTGCCCGCTGTGGGACGCCATCCTTCTTCATCATTAGTGATGCCATGATTCAAAAACAATCCGCCAGGTTTTAATACGCGTTGCACGCACTGAAAATATTCCGGCAAATGTTTGATACCGACATGTTCAAACATGCCCACACTGCTCACTTTATCGAATTTCTGATTCGCTGATAGGTCGCGGTAGTCACGCAGTTCAACGCTCACTTGGTCCTGTAACTTTAGTTCGCGAATTTTCTGCTGCGCATAATCGTGTTGTTGTTGACTCAAGGTAATACCATGCGCCTTAACATGGTAATGTTTCGCGGCCCAGCAAATCAACGCGCCCCAACCACAACCGATATCCAATAATGTCTCGCCAGGCCGTAAGCGCAACTTGCGACAAATGTGTTCGAGCTTATTGCTTTGTGCTTGATGAATGCTGTCGCTGGCTTGTTTGAAATAAGCGCATGAGTACACCATCTGATCATCAAGCCAAAGACGATAGAAATCATTTGATTTGTCGTAGTGAAACGCAATGGCATTGCGATCGCGATTGCGTGAATGTTTACGCAGACCTGGTAGATGTGCTTCAGCATCGAAATGTTGTGCGATATCCTCATGTGCATTGTCGTGAATTGTCATCGCGGCAAGTAATAGGCTAATACGATCACGAATGGAAAATTTTAATTTCTCAAGATGATCACGTTGTGCTAGTAATGCATTCACATCACCTTGCAGATCGATATCTCCATCCACATAAGACTCAGCCAGATGTAGCAAGTCCTGGCGCAGAATCAAACGCCGAAGCGTATTGGGTGAATGGAACACAATGGTCGCAGCGGCAGGTTTGCGTCCCAACGTTATAGAATCACCGTTCCATAAGCGTATGCTCAAGCTGCCGGTGTAGTGGTGGAATACTTGTTCCAACGTGCGCATCAACGACTCTGTGTTCGCTATGCGCTGCAACTCTGCGCTGTCAGTACTCATGACCAAAAGCCCTCAACTCTAAGCAATCGATTTAAGTGGCTGTTTTCGCCTTGAACGAATAACAATCGATGTGCCATCGTGGGTACTCCTCGCGGTGAGCAATGTTAAGATCGTGTGAAACAAGCTTACCAATCGTTGGCTATGATATCTGCCGATCTTCGTGTCCGAAAACACTGACCAGTGACGCCAATTGGAGTCGACAATTAGAGGGAAGCAACGATCATGTGAGTCGTTGTCGTTCCCGAAAGGCCGCTACCTTGGCACGATTGCCGCAGACGCTGGTACTGCAAAACAGGCGTCGGTGTCCTTTTGTTCGATCAAGGAACCATAGCGTACAATCCGTACCTGCACAGTGCTTGACTAGGGAAGGCTCTTCCATTGTGATCAGCGTTGCAAAAGAGTTTGCGATCGGTACAAGCAACATATCGCTGCTATCAATGTCGCTACACTCAATAACACTCATACCTTCGGACGTCGTGACGACTCGGCGATGTAAGGACTCACGCGCCAATAGTTTATTGAGTGTTTCCACCTCTCGAGAGTAATCAGCATTCGGCGACGTGCGCCAACGATCTAACCAAGCTCGAGCCCATTCGCGCACTTGTCTGGCCTCAGCCGCCGAAAGATCAAGTGCTTTACGACTGAACCGCCGCTGAATGCGAGTCGCCGCAGCATCCGCAAGCAACCCCGCACCCATGAGCCATCGTATCCATGCGTTGCCATCGCCGATCATTTCAAGTTGTTCTCCGTTCGGCGCAAGGGCGGTGTTCAAAAAGTCGATAGCGGAATGACTACCTAGAAATAAGGGATCCATGACGGCTCCGAAATAAATGTGATGCAGATAGTGTAACCATTAATTAAACCGTTGACACGTTACTTTAGTAACTGTATAAATATATTTTAATAGGTTACATTGAAATGTCGCTTGTTAGCTTTACTTAATTTTAAGGAGTGTTATGAATTTTCAACTTCGTATACCTGGTTTTGCCACGATTGCGGCGCTTGCCATCGGGTCCTTTTCGCTGTCGTCTGCGATAGGCGCACCTACTCAACCACTATCTCATCCAACCCAAAGGGAGCATTCAATGACCACGACTCGTTACAACACCGTACAGGTTGATGGCCTCAGCATCTTCTACCGTGAAGCCGGTGCATCTAATCTTCCTACGGTGCTGTTGCTGCATGGCTTTCCAGCATCATCATTCATGTTTCGCGATTTGATTGAGCGCCTTGCGGACAAGTACCATGTCATTGCGCCCGACTATCCGGGATTTGGTTACAGTGACGCACCTTCATCCAAAGAATTTGCCTATACGTTCGATCACCTCGCGGACATCGTTGATAAATTTACCATTCAGCTGGGGCTTACTCAGTATGCTCTTTATATGCAGGACTTCGGCGGTCCGGTGGGCTTTCGTCTTGCAACACGTCATCCGGAGAAAATAACTGCATTGATCGTGCAGAATGCCAATGCATATGAAGAAGGATTGCCTGATAGTTTCTGGACTCCCGCCCGTACCTTGTGGAAAGATCCTTCAGAAGCAAACTTCAAGATGATTCGTGATGCGGCAATGTCAGACGCAGCGCTTGAATGGAACTACACCCACGGAGTAAAAGATATGAAGCAGATCAACCCAGACAGTTGGTATCTGCAACGTGCGCTGTTAAGTCGACCTGGCAACAAAGAAATTATGCTCGCGCTTCTATACGACTATCGCAACAATCCGCCACATTATTCTGAGTGGCACGATTATTTTCGCAAACATCAACCGCCAACGTTGATCACCTGGGGTGCCAATGATCAAATCTTCCCCGCTGTTGGTGCTCATCCTTATTTGCGGGATCTTCCCAAGGCCGAGCTTCATCTTCTCGATACAGGGCACTTCGCTTTGGAAGATAAGGGTGATGAGATTGCTGCCTTGATACACAACTTCCTGAATCGCAAGCTTGATGGCAAGGAAAGCAAAGGAAATTGATTTCAATATAGTTCAACGGAAGATCGAAGGCCGATGGTAGAAATGCCATCGGCTTTGTTCTTTGTATGGTCGAAACCCATGATCAATAACCTGTTGAAGAGGACATTTACTTTTATGTTATCAGCTGGCGTAATAGATACATCACTGCAACTCATGTGAAACGCATTATAAATAACCACTGTTATGAGTTTTAGAAATCGGCTGCCAGATAGGCACTGAAAGCCACCTTATCATTTGGCTGATAAGCACCCGCATCAACGGGTATCCATGCATATATATTGGTTGCGTTATTTACGGCTACACGAAACGTGTACGGCTTACCTCTCACTTTGAATTTATAACGGCTACCGAGCGCAACGCTAGTAAAAGCGGGGACTTGAACTGTGTTATCCACGGTTGTGGTTACTGACCCCACACTATTGAGTCCTATGTCAACTGATAGGGCTGTTGCAAACGGGAGAGTATAGTTGATATTCACTTGCCCGGAGCGTCGCGGTTGTCCCACCGGCAATCGTCCAATAGTTTCGTTTGCATCCGATACATTGCTTACAAGCGGCTGTGAGAACACTCCACCTACTATCATTGTCATTCCTTTTATTGGTGATATGGATAGGCTTATTTCCACGCCGCGATGAGTTTCATCACCAAGTTGACGATACACACCAAGTGAATCAGTAGTCAGGTAAGGCTTGCTGATATCGAAGTAACCAATGATAAGTTTAGTACTGTCGGTTGGAGTCCAGCGCAAACCAATATCTTGTTGTAGCGTTTTAATTGCAGGTAGCGGCTGGCCACGATTCGTGGCGGTGTCTGGTGCAACGCCGCTATCTTCCAACCCTCGAGTATAGCTTCCATAAACAACCACTGTGGATCCAATGTTTATCGCTAGAGTCGCATTCTGTAGCCAAGGATCAGCTTGATAATATGTGATCGGTAAGTCGGGCTGCGCCTCTACTTTCGAATATTTCGTGCGTTGCAAACCCAGACCAAGCTCACCTATTTTGTCCCACTGCAGGCCGTAAGCAATGCCTATGGATTGTTGAGTAATATGCTCATGAGTCTGCGTACCGAAATTGAAAATAGGTTTTGCAACAGAGAGTTGGTTATTGATATTAGCAATTCCTTCATCAACTGCATCTGATCCGCCATAGCGAACCAAAACATTACGCCAATGAACTGACCCTATTAATAATTGTTGTAGCGAACCTTTTTTAAGTACACGTGAAATACGAGTTTCACCGCTGGTTGATGCAGAACGTTGCGAAGGATCTGCAAAAATGACATGATCGCCAAAGCCTGTAGGGACCACATCAAGAAAGATATTAGCGTAGCTATTGTCGGATTTATATAACGAGTGAAACAGTCCGGCGCGCAAGGTCCAAGCATCCAACGTGATTAAACCAAGTACTCCCGCATTATCCCCATAACTATTGGCAGTATCCCACGACGGCCCTGGATATTTGCCGCGTTGAACTATAGGTGGAAGGTATGGTCCAGCTGAGATATATATCGGCGGTGCAGTTTCATCAATTTTATATGATCGCCCCCAAAACGTTACTAATTCGATATTCTCCGTTGGATGCCATCGTGGCACCACGCCGAACGATTTACCTCGACCGTTACCACCGTTTCCAAAGTTGTTATGCTCAATCGCGACGCCAATAGAAGTTGTAATCTGGGAGCCGAGCAAAGCTAGCTGTCCATCCAATTCTAGGCTTGGGCTGTTATTAGGTCCCATTGTCGCAATAGCAGATAAAATCGGCGTTGTACTGCTGGTCCGCAACGAGATGTCTACAATACCCGTCGGCGCTGGAAACGGATAATTTTGCGCATCTGGGCCAACACGAATATTGGAGCCTAATTGAACGCGTGAAGTAATGGTGGCTTGCTGATCAAAGTACAATCCTTCGATTCTAATATTGCCCGCAGCAGTAGGTGAGAAGCCACGAACACTGCTTGAATCATAAAGCCCAATTGAGTCACTTCCGAGGGTGGTACCGAAGGCGTTTTCCGCCGAAGTAATCACATTTTCATCTGCACGCTGCGCATAAGCATTGAGAGCGATTCCTGCAAATGAAATCAAGACAATAATTTTAGAAAGACGATTGTTCAAATGGTAATGCTCTATAAATATTCAAGTAGTTCAGATCGATAACTTTCTCTCGTAAATTCTTGCCATCGTTATGTTGTGACTGTAATGAGTGTTGTTATGATTCAAAAACAATGATGTTGTGCATGTTACTGAGCAACTCTAAGATCTATAACAACGCAATGATAGAACGAAGAATTTCTGTTTATATGAAATTCTGCAACATATTTTATGCGGCACCCCAACCGCAAGCAAGGCACTTCACAAATTATGATTTAAGAAATTTTCGTGCTGCAGTTTGGAATGATGAGTATCGTTTCGTTGCTGAGAGAAAATGAGAGAAGATAGCAAACATATCGATCTTCTTCGATAAGCCAGCACCATCGCTCTTGCTGAGCCGGAATCTGTAACCTAGTTTGAGTTAGAATCACTGCATGTTAGCCAATACGCAGCAATATCATCACAACATTTTTCAACCCACAGCGAGTCGCCTAAATTGATGCGCAGATATCAGTACAATCGATCACCCTAATTGAAAAACTGATCGCGAATGACTGATACTCAAACTGCTATCGATATAGTTTTGCATGTTGAAATCGCAGCGATTTACCGCAAGGATTCGCGTAAAGTTTTTGCGACGCTGATTCGTTTGCTGGGTGACTTTGATGTTGTCATGGTTGGTCTCCGCAGGGCGCTTCAAGGCGTTAGATACGCTGCGACGACGACAACGTTCCACTCCACATGAAGTGCCTTAAGCGGAAGTTAAAGAAGTTTAAAAGCGAACATTAATGTAATGGTGTTTATCTTTTATGAGGCGGATCTAATGACGCCTTCTGCTAAACACGGCAACAGGCCGACTAATAGAGCAATGCAATAACATTTGTTAATGCATGAAGATTCAACGGATGTTGTAGTACTTCACATGAATACTTCATCTACCATTGCTTCTTCATTTTCATTCGAATCGATTATCCGGAATTGTGCTCTGATTGCCGGTATGCTGGTTCTAATGATGCTCGGAATCTACTTGACGACGGGTATTGGCCAAGACCCACTGCAATTCATTCATTCGACAGAAGAGTACACCGACATCTTGCTGCGCAATCCACCTGTTCTTAAGTTTGCAATCGGCTTGGACAATGCATTCATCATGTTCTATGAAACGATGTTTCTTGCACTGGGTGTCGTGTTGTGGCGCGATGAGAGAAAACGTGTTTTGGTATTTGCCTCGATGATCTTGCTTGGAACTGTTGCATTGCTGGACTTGATAGAGAACATGCATTTTCTAACCATGTTGTCGCTGGCAGAGCATGGACTTCCGATTGGTGTAATGCGAATCTCATTACAAGTATGGGAATCACTCATCAAATTTCATATCAGCTATCTTGGATTGTTTCTGTTGGGGTTTTCGCTACCGGTCCATTCCAAGCTCGGAATGATCCTTGGCTTTTTGTTTCGCTGGATACAGTTACCTGTCGGGTTGCTAATTTACTTGACGCCACCCGATATTGCGCGGCCTCTCGTGATAGTTCGCTTTGCGTTTTTCTTTGTGACGCTTATCTTGCTTGCTTGGATGTCTCGGCAGCGTGTAGTCGACTTAAATGCATTGGCGTGATGCCGAGATAAGATGCAATGAGATGACGTGGTAAACGATTCGCTAGAACAGGATACTCGGCGATAAAGCGGCGATATCGATCTGCCGCAGACAATGTGAGCATTTCGAATTCTCTTCGCGATTTAATTAAGTACAACTGTTCGGCAAATCGACGCGATACCAACATCAAGTCGGGACAGGTTTTCGTCAGCCAATCAAACGCGCGCCATTCAAACTGCCACACTTCTCCTTCTTCGATCACTTCAATCGATGACATCGATGCGGACCCTGATAGCAGGTCTGCCAAAGAGCCGCTCAATTCACCTTCTTGACAAAACCTACGCGTTGCCTCATCACCATCAGCGCTGACGTAAAATTCGCGCAGCAATCCTCGATTCAAAAAAAAGATAGATGAGGCTTTCTGCCCTGCTTGCAACAACTGTTGGCCAGCCGAGACTTGCCGTTGCACCAGCAATTCTTGCACGCGCAACCATGATTCATCCGTGAGTGGATTGAGATGCTCGATGACTTTACGCAGGCGATCGAAGGTCATAACTAATGAGTATGCATCCGCAAATTAGCGTGTAGTTAATCGTAACTCAAGTTGTTAACGAGCACATCGCCTAGAACGTACCTTACCTTTCGATCACACCAATTCATTTTATGATCGGTAGTCCTCACTTAGTAAACGAGTGTTTCAAGTACAATTGTTGTTAGCCTGTGCGCCGCAGTCAATTGCCTTGGCCGTGCCATCTACGTGTCCGCTGAACGTTCGGTATTGAGAAATTGGAACGCCATTGCGAATGTTGGCATTGTGTCCGAAGCGTCATTCGCAATTCCTGATAGCGGACGCTCGGATTGTTGAAAGTGGCCGTTCGATCTCACGTCCGAATTCAGCGGTAACG
>JAICKZ010000200.1 GCA_025927665.1 Steroidobacteraceae bacterium
CAACGTTCATACGGGGTTACTCCTCAAAGGTTTATGATTGCTTGCTAACAACCATCAAACCCAGTAACCCCGTCGTTTTCAAGTCCGGTGTCAGATCAGATCGAGACTTCTACAAATAAGGTGCATATTATGGAGCACCACCATCACCGTTTATTCAGCAATCCTACCACTCATTCCAGCTCAACCCTGCCAGTGATTCTGGTTCAATACCCACCACCTGTTCTGTTTCATACCTCACCAGCGTTAGAGAATTGACGACCGCGTAAAATCGGCCATAACCAGCCATTCGAATGCAGTGCTCGCTGCTAATGTTCCATTCAGTTGCGACTGTTTTAACATCGATGGTATCGTGCATGCTCTTCAATTGATTCGACTAGATAAAAACACGTTGGGTGATGTTAAAAGGAGACCCCACAATGAATAGTCCCGTCCTCGTTGTAGTATTGCTTGTCGCGGTTGTTGGACACGTCTGGCGCGCACTCAGGCCTTCCGATCGTCCGCGTGCCACATTTCACGCGCTCTTCGCAATTGGGTCTCTGGCAATGGCCATTAGTATCGCGCTTGGGAGCAGTAGCACACTAGGTACTTGGTCCGGCATCGTGAGTGCATGCACGTTCATCACAACTGCCTTGTTCAGCCGTCGCCTTATCAAATAGAAGTTTCGCAATCATTACCTTAAACACGATTGCTCAAAGACTCGCTCCGGCCAGAATCAGTCATTCAAGATGATAGTAGAATTTTCTGCATAGCGGACCTTCGGTTTTCAAAAGATCCCTTGAAACGTGTGCGGCGCATAAGCGCTAAGCTTCCGAGCGTCAGAAGAATCAGCGGTGTTTCAGCACCACCACCGCCAGAGTTGCCACCTGTAATTGCAGAGCCGCCAGACGAAGACGAAGATGACGTCCCAGTTGCACTTGATAGGTTCACCAGCATATGTGTTCCCGCAACCGTTCCATCGCTTACCCAAGGGTTGTCGGCATTATTAGGATCGCTACCTCTGAAGTATAGTCGCCCTGCATACGTCAGCATCGGCTCACTCGCGACATCGTCGAGATCATTATCCAGCAGATGGGTCAGCGAATTGGATTGGGGCGAGTACGCGTACAAATGCTTCGTGTTGCCCGACGAATCTTGGTGATAGATGTAGAGGAAAGCCAAATTGTCGTCGCCCGCGATCACTTGGGCACCAGGTGGGTTAGTACCAGGAACACTGATCGGATCAATAGGACCGGCATTGGTAAGTACATGAGTGCCCGCAACACTTCCATCAGTCACAACAACTCGGTAATCCGTCCCATTGTATACAGCATAATATGCATGAGTACCGGCGACCCCTAAGAGGGGTGGGGTATACACGGAACCACTTGGCGTAGGAGTCGCAATGAGAGGCACCGTCCCCTGTGCCGTACCGTCGGAACTCCAAAGCTGCGGCCCATTTTGCGAGCTCTCCGCTTGGAAAATGGCGCGATTGCCGACTCGCGTCATCTCGATATCTTGTCCGAGTTGGGAGAACTGAACTCCTGATCCTAAACCTATGACCATTACTGTACCCGGAAGAGTCCCGTCCGATCGCCAAAGCTGTTGCCCATTGTTGGGATTACCGCTCAGATACAGGATAAAACTATCCATCGCCGCTATGGTGCTTCCATAGGATGCGCCCGTTCCAGTGGCTAAGATGGTGAGATCATTGGTTATCGTGTTCACCATCGAGAGCTGAACACCTTGGTTTTCCGTATTGGTTAGAAGTGCAACGGATTCCCCAAACGCCTCAAGCGAGCTCGGTTGAAGGTGGAAAGTAGGATAACCTTCGTTCGAGTCGATTCGGACCGTGCCGACGCTGGTGCCGTCGGTGGCCCACAGATCAGGTTGGCAGCACGACAGATTGGATTCGAGTGCTACGTAGACTTTATTATTGATGGCTATGCTATCGCTTACTAGACCATACTGATTCTGTGCGAAGCTCGAGAGAGTAGTGGTGCCTGCGGCGGTACCGTCGGTCAGAAATAACTGCATTGTGCTATTCGACACAATCTGAGCGAAGACCAGATTCGTTCCGATTAGACCGAGTAGGATCGGGGTGCTGGTGGACATGATGTTCGTCACTTGATGCGTTCCGGTACTAGTACCATCAGTTACCCAGACCTGCTGCCCAGCAGCGGTTGTATTCGCGAGAAAATACGATTTCGTACCTGCCGAGAAGAACAGAGTTCCTGCCTGATATGGCAGAACACCGACCCCGTCAATCGTCGCGATCTGCGTCGTGCCTGCAGTCGTACCGTCGGACTTAAAGAGAGCAGCGCTTCCTGAGGGGTTGATCGACGCGGGCTTAGCGACGAAGAAAAGGGTATTGCCCATATTGCCGAGCCAAGTCGGGTCCGAACCCACAGGAGATCCCGCAAATGCGGTGCTCCACAACATTACTAGTGGCACCCATAAAAGGCACCGGCTGATAACGGATTCGCAGTTAAGACGCAACGATAAGTTCCATTTCATAAGGAGTCTTCCTCAGTGCTAACAGCTCAGATTGTTTAAATAGTTAAATGAGCTAGACGGCATAATCTTATCACGTCGCATTATACCTGGGTCAAATCCGCCCCGGTTTTATCGACGGGTCCAGAATGCCGATATGATATTGAATGACGGTCAATGTGACGAAATGGTGATGGTAGCCAACCGTTCGCTTTCACTATTTTGAACCACTGTTTTGGAGAAACGCGAACGCCTCTTGTGGGCACTCTCATGCCTGTCACTGCAGCACGATTCAACATCCATAACTGGTCAGTTTTATGTGCTCTCCGTGGCCAGCCTTCTTGGCCATAGGTGTAAGGAATTATGGCCACCAGTACCCAGTCAAGTGAAGGCTTGAATTCGCAAGATGACTGTTGGCATAGATTCAATCGTAATCACTGGTCTACATTCAACCAGAATGGGTGGCCGCTTTGAACTGGAATCGGTGGTATGGTTGGCCAGAATACGCAAATAGGGAGTTTCATGAGCAATTCATGAATTCAGCCTTAGGAGTAAAATGCTTTAAAGTCGATTGGCTGATGATGGGGATTGATCAATCTCATCCCTAAATTGATGTCGTTTCCATCGAGTGAATACCAATTAAAATTAGATAGAACAATCGCGCCGCGATGATTCCGCGTCGAGTAGCCGATAAAAGAGTTGCAACCACCAGAAGCACCGGTCTTCCAAACAAATTCTTCGTCCTTGGTTGAGGTGATGAACCAGCCAAGAGCAGCCTGCGTCCCGGCAAGTCGAGTTGAAGTTCGTGTTTCAGTTAATCGTTCCAATGTTTTGCCAAACGGCCCTTGTTGTAGTCCGATGCAAGCTTTAAGAAACACAGTCAGATCTCTAGCATTGGATCGAACTCCACCCGAACCCAACATCGCTGGCATATCCCAAAGCGAGGTGGGCTCGAATGCTTTGTTGTGTGGTTGCGCAAGATGCTTACGCATGTTATCGGACAGTGTAATTCGCGTATGAGAAAGACCGAGCGGGTTACAGACTCTTTCGATAAGAAGCTCTTCATAGCTCTTTTCAGCGCGGCGCGCCAATGCAATACCAAGCAAACCGAAACCCAGATTGGTGTATTCGTAATGTATGCCCGGCTCATATTCAGGCACGAGGCTCGAGAGAAATTCGTAGAGCTTATCCTCTGTGTAATCGGCCAAAGGATTAGGAAGAGCCCACCATTGCGGCGGCAGATTACCGGGCATAATGGGTAGGCCCGAGGTGTAGGACGCGAGATCGAGCAACGTAATTGGCCGACCACGTTCATGCAGCGTGAGTGAAGCAGGAAGATACTTCGCAACAGGATCATCAAAGGCTACTTCGCCACGTTGAACCATATCGGCGAGCAAAAATGAAGTCAGCACTTTGGTAATCGATGCAATTTCAAAGACTGTATCAATGTCCAGAGTAAGATCTTGAACACCAGTACTTCCGAATGTCACCGCACGTGGGCCATCTTCATCGATCGTGATAGCAATCATGCCGACGACTTTATCGTTCTTGCCAACAAGCTGTTTCAGCAGGGCACGAATTGAACTGGTTTCAGATGCAGTACTGGCAACACCAAGAGTGGCGATTCCCGCTCCAATGGAACTCAACAAAAATTCACGTCGATGCATCATTGTTATTTCCTAGCGTATTTAAGACATTATTAATGCAGCAGTTACTTATCTTACTTCCGTTCATACTGAGCCCGTCGAAGTATTCCTAACCTACAGACCCATCAATGGAAGAGGGGATCATTTTTACGATAACGGTTAACGATGCAGATGCGCATGCCCAAGTTGATGACTGGCTTCTGCACAACGTTCGCAATTGACCCAACCAGAATCGCCATTGATGTAATGCTCTTTTTTCCATATGGGTAAACGATGTTTCACCTCGTCAATGATATAGCGACATGCTTTAAAGGCTTCGTCGCGATGTGCGGAGCTAACACCAACCCATACAGCGATATCACCGATTTCCAAAGTACCAACACGATGTACACATGCAGCACGCAGCACACCATATTTTTTAATGGCTTCGGCGATGATAAGATCAGCTTCCTTGATGGCTAAGGCTTCAAAGGCTTCGTATTCAAGACGAGTAACTTGCAAGCCTTCATTGTGATTGCGTACCCAACCTTCGAATGACGCATAACCGCCTGCGGCAGGATCACGTAGTGTTTGTTGCAGGGCTGCGATATCGATGGCAGCATTACTGAATGCAAATGTGTTCATCCGCCCGCCACTGGAGGAATGAAGGCAACATGATCGCCTGATTTTAAAGTGGTTTGCCAATCACTGAATTCATTATTGATGGCAACTTTCAGTTGATTCATCGTCAGTTTAAATCCATAGCGTTGCTGCAATTCTGTGTATAGCAATGCAGGTGAACTTGCCACCGTATTCAATTGCTCACTGCGCTTACCGGCTTGTTCACGAAATAACGCGAAGTACTGCACATTCAAGCTGATGGATGGTGAGCCCAATGTCGAAAGCGCCTGCAAATGTTCCTCGGGCGTATTGATGTTGTCGAGTGCATGTTGATTGGGTGAATCCAATAACTGAATAGTTGAATTGATCAATAATTTACGCGGACACTTATTACTACTTGCAATCCATTCCTCCACTCTCGATGCGCTAACAGGTTCCCATATTGAACATAGTGGTTCGGGTAAGCCATCGTAGGTACTACGAAATGCAGTTGCGAGCTTTGTCGTATCACGATGTCGAATCAGGTATTGAAGTGTGTCTTCAGTAACGAAAGGTAAATCGCAAGCCATTACCAACCAGGCAACATTGGGATGTTGTTTTTGTGCGGCGCTAATGCCTGCCAATGGTCCAATACCGTTATGCACATCAACAATCTGCGGCAAGCTAGCCCGAATTGCGTCTTGAGTTTGAGTGTCGCGCACTGAAATAAACGTGCGTTCACAGAGTTTGTTCAATAATTCATAAGCGTGTTGCAGCTGAGTTTTTCCATCATGAATCAATGCGGCCTTGTCGGTATGCATGCGACGACTTGCGCCACCCGCAAGTACCAGTCCATATATTGATGAATGCACGTTCATGATTTGGTTGAATGGAAGTCGCTCTTGCCGCCACGCTTGTCGAGCAATTTGGTTTCACTGATCACAATGTCGTGCGATAAGGCTTTGCACATATCATAAATGGTCAGCGCTGCAATGCTGGCGCCCGTCAGTGCTTCCATTTCCACGCCCGTTTTATGAGTGACCGCAACGCTACAATAAATCACCGCGTCATTGCCTTGCATCTCAATATGAAATTTACAACTTTCGATTCCCAGTGAATGACAGAAAGGAATCAACTCATGGGTACGTTTCGCAGCCTGTGTGCCCGCAATGATGGCAGTATGAAACACGGGACCTTTCTTGGTTGTGAAATTCTGTTCGCGTAGTGCTGTTGCAACTGCTTCAGGAAATCGTACGCGCGATTCTGCGGTGGCTACACGTTTGGTGATTTGTTTATCACTGACATCAACCATAGTGGGGTTGGAATTCTCATCAACGTGCGTAAGCATCATTCACCTGTTTGA
>JAICKZ010000324.1 GCA_025927665.1 Steroidobacteraceae bacterium
CAGAGTGTGTGGTAATTGAAGTTGCAGATACGGGCATTGGCATTCCAGAGATCGAATTACCGCGTATTTTTGAGCGGTTTTATCGAGTCACGGGCAGTAAAGGACGAACTCATGAAGGCACGGGGATCGGCTTATCGTTGGTGCGTGAACTGGTTCAACTGCATGGAGGGCATATCACTGTTGAAAGTATTGTTGATCGCGGTACTTGCTTTCGCATCGAAATTCCAAAAGGTCACAAACATTTGCCGAACAACACAGTGACGATGGCCGCGTCTGAAGCAGAGGTTTCTCATCATACAGTGTCCTATGTTACCGAGGCAGCTTATTGGAACAACAATACAATCGTTGAAGAAACCATTGCTGCGTCAGAACCACAGGACTCGTGCCGCGCACGCGTGCTTATCGTGGATGATAATAATAGTTTACGCGAATACATTGCGATGTTGCTAACACCTCACTACGACACGGTCGTCGTTAATGATGGTCTTGCAGCGCTCGAAGCAATCAAAGCGCAGCGCCCCGATATTGTAGTGAGTGATGTAATGATGCCGCGTTTAGATGGCTTTGGCCTTGTGCGCGCATTGCGAGCCGATTCCAATACTACAACGTTACCGATCATTTTGTTGTCAGCACGCGCCGGTGATAATGCGGCCATTGAAGGTCTTGATGCAGGTGCCGATGATTATTTGGTGAAACCATTCTCTGCGCGCGAGTTGTTGGCGCGAGTTCGTACTCATGTGGAACTGGCGCGTATGCGACATACTTTGATTGAAGAGTTAGAACATGCCAACAGCGAACTCGATGCGTTCAGTTATTCGGTGTCACACGATTTGCGTGCGCCAATGCGTATCATTGATAACCTTAGTGCAGCACTTGGTGAAGATTATGCTGCAAAACTTGATGGTAATGGACGACGCTTCATTGAACAAATTCGTTCTCAAGTACAGCGTGTTTTTACACTAATAGATGCATTGCTTGACCTGGCACGAATTGCTCGTGCCACTATTGCACCAATCTCAGTGGACATATCGGCATTAGCAAACACGATCGTCAATGATTTACGGATCGCTCAACCCGAACGTAAGGTTGTGGTGGACATCGATAAAGGATTGCAAGCTTATGGTGATCGTCAATTGCTCAGTGTGGTACTGACAAATCTTATCGGCAACGCTTGGAAATTCACAACACAAAAGAACGGCCATGCACGCATTGTGGTGAGTTACGCGGCAGATCAATGTGCATTTTTCGTCCGTGATAATGGCGCCGGGTTTGATATGACACAGGCAAATCGTTTGTTCGTCCCTTTTCAACGTCTACATTCCACCAGTGAATTTGCCGGAACGGGTATTGGCTTAACCACAGTACGACGCGCGCTCGAACGGCAAGGCGGAAGCATTTGGGCCGAAGCGGCTGTTAACGAAGGAGCGACGTTTTATTTTTCATTGCCGAATAGTGCGCACAACTGATATGCATCACTGCATCAAACAACAGGTCGTTCATCGCATCACCAGTGTGCCTTTGAGAAAGTTCTGCTTAAACGACTCTCTCTGCATACAACGTATTGAAGCGGCGCACTAGCTTGCTAATTCTTGTAATTTCCTCGCGTCTGGAATGTGTATGACTGTGGTTACAACATTGAGCGATTTGTGAACGAGAGACTTGAGAATCTTAATGCGAGTTCTTTATCAGTGAAACATGATCGGCTTGCGTGCAAGTTTAACGATACAACGAACCATACGCCGCCACAGTCGTGGGCGCAGGACATTAGTTGGGATGGGAGATGCAATCCTGCGTCCGGAGTCAATAAAGCTATTTATTCTACCCGTCGGAAATATCCATAACAGTGCATCCGTAAGTTGTTTACCGACAGTCTTTAGATTTTCCGCGCATTCTGGCAGCTGTTGCTGTAACGCCTCAGTCATGTGCTTCAAACGAAAACTCAAATCAATTCCGATAAGATTTTCAAGTATTTCAAAAGGTATTGTCTGGCCCAAAAAGTGAGACGCTATAGCTGTGGCACTAGCTTTCTGCCATTCGACTTGAGTAGTATTTCGCTTCTCGATAACTTGCATTAATACATCGAAATGGGTATCAACTGTAACTAAGCGGTTTAGCAAATCTGGATCGTGTGAGCGAAGTAAAAAACCAAGTCGGTCAAGCTGGATACGTATGATAGTTCTACCTTGTTCAATTGGAAGAATCTCAGCATAATTTGGGTCACGCTTCTCTTGCTCTCTAAAAAATTTTGCACGATCAATAAACTGTTGTTGATAAATGCCCACGGCACGAGCATACATTTGAGATAAAGCAAAGATCGCTTCGTTGCCAGCAGCTATTTGAGTAACTCTTTCAGCACGCCAGCGTCTCAATGCTTCAAGGAAAAAGGCTGCGAGTGCGCCTCCGAGCGCGCCAAAAAATGCCGCAATTCCTTCAGTAGATATGATGGCATTTACTATTTTTTCAACAGTGAAATTTGCTAGCATATTATTCCCTTTGTTTGTTACTTTTTGTCAGCCTACTTTATAGGAAGTGTTTCTTATATAGGGATTTGATGCTGCAGGCATGAAAAGTCAAATTTCATCAACACACTGATTAGATATCAGTTGTTCATGAATTGATATGTAATTAATAGCAATAGAATTCTATTGCGACAATTTGCAGAGCTGTCGTAGCTTATATCCATTCAATGTCACAGGTGTTGACTCAGCTATCCAGACCTTGGTAAAAGGAATCAGCTACCTGATGAAGAAATGCGTGCGCCGATCTTTGCACCTGTTGCCGAGTCTTACTGTAATGAATCCTTAAATGCTTTGCAGTCAGAATCAGAGTAGATGTTCCATGATTTTGCTATTCATATTAAGGCCCGCAGTGGTGGGCAAATC
>JAICKZ010000149.1 GCA_025927665.1 Steroidobacteraceae bacterium
GCCTGCGATGTACTTTTACATGAACTCAATGATTGGAATCAGCGTATTAATCTCACCGCCATACGCGATCCACAGCAGCAAATCACCAAGCATTTGCTCGACAGTTTTTCTATTCATTCCTATTTGCAGGGATCAAGAATTGCCGATGTGGGAACCGGTGCGGGATTTCCCGGCTTGCCACTGGCATTGATCAACCCCGGCAAACAATTCACATTAATAGACTCCATCAATAAAAAATTACGCTTTGTGCAGCACAGTGCGCAAGCCATGAAGTTGAACAATGTGTCGGTGGTACATACCCGTGCCGAGACTTATCAACCTGAGCAAAAATTTGATTGTGTGGTTTCAAGAGCATTAAGTTCAGTGGAAAACTTCATTGACTGGTGCGGGCATTTATGTGTGCCGGGTGGAAAATTGTTAGCAATGAAAGGCCGTTATCCGGACGACGAACTTAAATCTCTCCCGAAACCCTGGAAGTTGATTGCCGTGCATGTAATTCAAGTGGCAGGACTGGACGAACAACGGCACCTTGTGGAACTCTCATTGGCATCGAAATAAACGGCCGAGCACTTAATTCTCATTTTCTATGTTCTGAGTTGGTTATGATCCGCATTCCATGAATCGCGTAATCGCCATTGCAAATCAAAAAGGTGGGGTCGGTAAGACCACGACCAGCGTTAATTTGGCTGCATCACTTGCTGCAACCAAACGGCGAGTGCTGCTCGTTGATATTGATCCACAGGGCAATGCGACCATGGGATGTGGTATTGATAAGCGGACGTTGATTCATTCAACAACCGAAGTACTGTTGAATGAATGTGATATCACAACTGCATTGGTTCCGGTGGAGCACAGTGATTTTACCATGCTGCCAGCGAATCAAGATCTGGTCGCCGCAGAAGTGGATTTAACCGGCAAATCTGGTGGCGAACTACGATTGAAAAATGCGTTGGCGGCAGTGCGGCACTTGTACGATATGATCTTGATCGATTGTCCGCCATCATTGAACATGCTGACAGTGAATGCGTTGGTGGCGGCGGAGTCAGTATTGATTCCCATGCAGTGTGAATACTATGCAATGGAAGGATTGACTGCGTTGATCGATACCATTGAACAAATTAAAAGCTCCAGTAATTCACAGCTGCACATAGAAGGCATTCTGCGCACCATGTACGACCCACGTAACAATCTTGCCAGCGAAGTCTCCAGTCAGTTGATCGAACACTTTGGCGATAAAGTATTTCGCACCATTATTCCCCGTAATATTCGCCTGGCCGAAGCCCCCAGCTTTGGCAAACCAGTGTTGATGTATGACCGCGAATCACGTGGGGCGTTATCGTATCTGGCACTCGTCGGCGAAATGATCCGGCGTGAAGAAGCACCGCACGAATTCGGTGGTGCATCACCTGAAACCGAAAAAATTTCACAGCTGATTTAATATCGGCTGCCATTAAACTAGTTGATATTCATTAGGCGTTTATAGGCTCATGGTTAACAAACGACCCACACTCGGACGGGGACTTGGTGCATTGCTCGGACAGCAGACGCATGCAACCCAGCCCGTAGTGAATGATATTGCTGAATCACAATCGGCTAACAATCCCGTTGATCAGCAATTAACCAAATTACCTATCGATTTGCTGCAACGTGGCAAGTATCAGCCGCGCATGGACATGCGTCAGGAGAGCTTGCAAGATTTGGCTGATTCGATTCGCGCTCAGGGCATTATCCAGCCGATTGTTGTGCGTCCGGTGAACATCACTCCAGGTCAACCGACGCAGTATGAAATCGTCGCGGGCGAACGTCGTTGGCGCGCGGCACAACTTGCAGGTTTGCATGAAGTGCCAGTTGTCATTCGCCACATTCCCGATGATGCTGCAGTGGCGATGGCTTTAATTGAGAATATTCAACGTGAGGATCTCAATCCCCTTGAAGAAGCGATGGCACTTGATCGATTGATCAAAGAGTTCAGCATGACTCATCAAGATGCGGCGGAAGCTGTGGGTCGTTCGCGAGCTGCGGTATCTAATTTGTTGCGTTTGCTTGAACTTGCCGACGAAGTGAAACGATTGCTTGAACATCGCGAATTGGAAATGGGTCATGCACGTGCGTTGCTGTCGTTACCGCCGCGTCGGCAAGTGGAAGTGGCAACTCAGGTAACAAGTAAAGGCTTGTCAGTGCGTGACACCGAAGCGCTAGTGCGTCGCGTTTTACAAGAAGAAGCACAGCCTACTGTGACATCCACCAAGGCCGATCCTAACATTAAGAAACTTGAAGCTGATCTTGCCGAAAAGCTTGGAGCAAAAGTGCAGGTACAGCACTCGGTCAAAGGTGCTGGCAAGTTAGTGATCAGCTATCACAGTCTCGATGAATTGGATGGCATATTAGGACACATTCAATAAATTAGCGTCGCATTCAATTGAGTTCGGTTTATAAGCTCGGTAGCAGTGACTTAATGCAACTGCATTTCTAGGGCAACGCATAGTTTATCAACGCCCCGATAACCACATCTTCGTTCACACTGCGTCCATTCCGGAACGATCCATAGGATTTAACTGGAAACCAGGACAGCTAAGGACAACGACCCTAATCTGTTTTGGTCTGGGTGGTTTGTACTGGTAGCGTGTGTTTGATGTCGGTAAAGGACATCTGCATCAAAGCCCATGGCAAGAGGATGGCTGTGGTACTGACAAGGAACTTGTTCGATGCCCAAGTCAAAGCCAAAAGGTAGTTATCACGTAGACAGGGAATCTGTTGACGCAAGCCACCCAGACCAAAGCAAATTCTGGTCGTACTTGCACAATCGATATGTTGTTGCAAATCAAACACGCAGCAATTTCTCGACTAAGGACATTTCGTGAAATAGGCGCCCATGTGAAATAGACGCGCAGGTACTTAACAAATATCGCAACAATTCGGTGCGGATTTCTTGCCGCCTTCAAAAACACTCCCTATAATCCGCGGGCTTTGCAGGGGGCTCTCCTGCAATACCAGTCTGATGAATATGACTGCAGCTGACCGGCCGCAAAGCGTGCTGGTTTTTTATTGTCTGTTTGGATTGGGTTACTCGTCGATGGCAAGTTTCTTACAGCCAGGTTTTCTTAAGACTGGTGGAACGGCCACAGTGAAACCTGCTTTGCAAGCATTGCACATACTCTGCTGGCAATTAAGTTGGATGGTGTTATCTGCCGCTGTAATGGGATTAATGGATGGCCGACGTTGGGCCTATTCAATACTGGCGGGTGCAGGAATTGGGTTGCTAACAACAGCATATTTATTGTTTGTGATGATCAAGCATAGCTTGATGCCAACCAAGTCGGCGACGTTGTTTAGCGTATTGTTTGCATGGTTGATAAAAACTATTTTGGCCGTCGGTTTATTGATGGTCGCGCTGCGGTCTCGAATGTTGTTGCCGCTGGCAGTGATTCTCGGTTTAAGCGGTAGTTTATTGGCGTATTGGTTATCTTTGATGGTGGGTCGGGTGAAGTATGCGAATGGCAACGATGACAAATGAAGGCGGCGAAGCTCCGGAGAGCTTGTCCGGATACATTTCGCATCATTTGCGTCATTTTTCCAATCATGAGCCTAAAGCTCTATTTGATTTCTCCGTAGTTCACCTCGATACCGTTTTCTTTGCGCTACTGTGCGCTGCCATTGTATTAATTCCTTTACGCATTGCGGCATCGCATGCCACTGCGGGCGTGCCCGGTAAATTTCAGTTGGCCGTCGAAATATTGATTGACTGGGTAAATGATCAAGCCAAGTCATTGGTGAATGGCAAGCTCGATTATATTGCGCCATTGGCGTTGACCATCTTCATGTGGGTGGTGATGATGAACGCAATCGACTTGCTGCCGGTCGACTGGCTGCCTTGGTTGGGTCATCAAGTCGGTGCTGATCACTTACGTCCCTTGGTGACTGCCGATATCAACGGCACATTGGGAATGGCGCTGGGTGTGCTGTTACTGGTGTTCTACTACAACATCAAGATCAAAGGCATTGGTGGGTTTATTCATCAACTGCTGTGTGCACCTTTTGGCATGGTCAAACTCAAGGCCAATCCGCTTACATGGATTGGTGCGTTGTTGCTGGCCATCACCAATCTCGCCATGAATTGCATTGAGTACATTTCCAATACCGTTTCGCATGGCTTTCGGTTGTACGGCAACATGTACGCGGGCGAATTGATTTTCTTCTTGATTGCAGGATTGGGTGGTAGTGCCACGATAATGGGTATTGGCATGCATTTGTTTACCGGTACCATCTGGGCCATCTTCCATGTTCTGATTGTGTTGCTGCAAGCTTTCATCTTCATGATGCTGGCACTGGTATACATTGGTCAGGCGCACGAGCATCACTGATACATTTTATTTGGCTTGATAATTTTTAATTTACGGAGACTCTCATGACCAACATTGCGTTTGTCGCACTGGCTAGCGGTTTAATCATCGGCTTAGGCGCACAGGGTGCCTGTCTTGGTATCGGCATCATGGCTGGCAAGTACATTGAAGCATCGGCACGTCAACCCGAGCTGATGAATGTGTTGCAGACCAAGGTATTCCTGTTACTGGGTTTGATCGACGCTGCTTTCATTATCGGTACCGGTATTGCATTGTGGTTCGCCACTGCCAGCCCGTTCCCGGTTTAAGTAAGTACACGTTGCGCACACTTGAACAGGTGTTAAAGCTGCCATGAATTTAACTTCAACGCTCATCATTCAGTCGCTGGTCTTGCTGATCCTCGGCTGGGTCACAATGAAGTTCATTTGGCCGCCGCTGATAACGGCCATTGAGGAACGTCAACGCAAGATTGCCGATGGATTGGCTGCGGCTGATAAAGGCGAAAAAAGCCTTGTGGAAGCGCAATCTGCGGCCTCTGAAATTGTGAAAGAAGCGCGCGGTCAAGCCGGTAAAATTGTCGAGCAAGCCAATCGACGTTCCAACGAAATGATTGATGAAGCCAAGAGCACTGCATCCAGTGAAGGAGCGCGACTTATTGGCGAAGCTCGCAATGAAGTCGCGTTGGAAAAAGGACGTGTTCGCGATCAACTGCGAAGCGAGGTTGGCACTTTGGCAGTCGCCGGTGCGGCACGTATTCTGGGTCGCGAGATTGACGCCAAGGCACATGCAGACTTGATTGAACAATTGGCTCGGGCAATTGAATCTCAACCCGAGTCAGGCGCAAAGGCATAACACCATGGCAGAACAAGCCACCATCGCCCGTCCCTATGCACGCGCTGCATTTGAGTATGCGCATGCACACAATGCGCTCAAGCAATGGTCCGATGCATTGGCCATTGCTGCAGCTGTGGTGACGGATGCAAACATTGTGAAACTACTGAATCATCCGCGCATCGCAGCGACGCAGTTGGTCGATTTGATTGCAGATATTGTCGGCAATAAGTTGGATGCTGAATTGCGCAATTTTATTGCGACGCTCGCCAATAATCGTCGTCTTGCTTTGTTACCACAAATTGCAGCGATGTATGAAGCGTTGCGAGCCGAAGTTGAAAATCGTGTACAAGCCAGTGTGGTGTCTGCAGCACCTTTAAGTGATATGCAACAGCAGCGATTGGCCAGTGCGTTGAAAAAGCGCTTGAATCGTGAAGTACAACTGAATTGCAGCGTGGATCCCGATTTGATTGGTGGCGCAGTGATTCGTTGTGGTGACTTAGTTATTGACGGTTCAGTCAAGGTGCGATTGGCACGATTGGCCAGTGAATTGCGCGCATAAGTTTGAATTGTTTTTTTGAACCATCGATCCATGATTGATGGACTCAGTGAGGAATTTGCACATGTCGATTAAGGCATCTGAAATCAGCGATTTGATCAAGGCACGCATTGAAAAGTTTGCGGCTGCTAGCGAAGAACGCAATGTCGGTACTGTAATAACCGTGACTGACGGCATTGTTCGTATTCATGGTCTTGCCGATGTGAAGTACGGAGAAATGTTGGAATTTGCGGGCGGTAGTTTTGGTCTGGCATTGAATCTGGAACGCGATTCCGTTGGCGCCGTGGTACTGGGTGAGTACAAGCATATTACCGAAGGCGATACCGTAAAGACGACGGGCCGTATTCTTGAAGTGCCAGTGGGCGAAGCATTGTTAGGACGCGTCGTCGATGCACTAGGAAATCCCATTGATGGCAAAGGTGCAATTAAAGCAAATCGTCAGGCGCCAATCGAACGCGTTGCTCCCGGTGTTATTTATCGTAAGTCGGTTAATCAACCAGTACAGACTGGTTACAAAGCGGTGGACTCAATGGTGCCAATCGGCCGTGGTCAACGCGAGTTGATCATTGGCGATCGCCAAACCGGCAAGACCGCAATGGCCATCGATGCCATCATCAATCAAAAAGGCAGTGGTATTAAATGCGTTTACGTCGCTATTGGTCAGAAGCAATCCTCGATCGCGAACGTGGTGCGCAAGCTTGAAGAGCACGGTGCAATGGATCACACCATTATCGTTGCCGCATCCGCTTCAACACCCGCAGCAATGCAATATCTCGCGCCTTATGCGGGATGTGCAATGGGCGAATACTTCATGGATCAAGGTGAAGACGCATTGGTTATTTATGATGACTTGACCAAACAAGCTTGGGCGTATCGTCAAATCTCCTTGTTACTGCGTCGTCCCCCAGGTCGTGAAGCGTATCCTGGCGATGTGTTCTATCTGCATTCGCGTCTGCTGGAACGCTCCGCGCGTGTGAATGAAACCTATGTAGAAAAAGCCACTCATGGTCGTGTCAAAGGCAAAACCGGTTCGTTGACTGGATTGCCTATTATTGAAACTCAAGCCGGTGACGTGACAGCATTCGTGCCTACCAATGTGATTTCCATTACCGATGGACAAATCTTCCTTGAATCCGATTTATTCAATGCCGGTGTACGACCTGCGATGAATGCGGGTATCTCTGTGTCGCGTGTCGGTGGTGCCGCACAAACTGACATCATCAAACGTTTGGGCGGTGGTATTCGTTTGTCGTTAGCGCAGTATCGAGAATTGGCGGCGTTCTCGCAGTTTGCTTCTGACCTTGATGAGGTTACTCGCAAGCAGTTGGAGCGCGGTCAACGTGTGACCGAGTTGATGAAGCAAAAGCAGTATGCACCCATGTCTGTGGCCGAAATGGCGTTGTCCATTTATGCCGTGAACAATGGTTATATGGATAAGGTTGATCGCAATAAAGTCGGCGCCTATGAAGTAGCATTGCAAACTTTTGCAAAGTCGGTCTTCAAGAAAGAAATCGACGCCATCAATGCCAAGCCTGTGCTTAAAGAGCATGAAGCCACATTGAAAAAGATATGCGAAGAGTTCGCAACGTCCGGTACTTATTAATCAAGCGTCGCAATCATGCCCGGCACTAAAGAGATCCGCACCAAGATCGCGAGTATCAAAGGTACTCAAAAGATCACCAAGGCCATGGAAATGGTGGCTGCCAGCAAAATGCGTAAAGCACAAGAACGCATGCGTGCATCGCGTCCGTATGCAGAACGTATTCGTCGCGTCATGGGTCACTTACGTTTAGCCAATCCCGATTTCAAACATCCATACTTGATCGAACGCACAGTGAAGTCGGTAGGTTTCATTGTTGTCAGCACGGATCGAGGTTTGTGCGGTGGCTTGAATGCGAATTTGTTCAAAGTTGTACTTATCGCTATGCGCGAATTTCAACAGCAAGGCGTTACGGTTAATTTGAGCTTGATCGGTTCAAAGGCAGTACAGTTCTTTCGACGTATTACTAATGTCAATACCTTAGGCACCGTCACTCATTTGGGTGACAAGCCGCACGTCGCGGATTTAATCGGCAATGTGAAAGTGATGTTGGACATGTACAAAGAAGGCAAGCTCGATCGCTTGTTTGTAGTGAATAACGTCTTTGTCAATAGCATGACGCAGAAGCCCACGATTACACAGTTATTGCCAGTGGTCACTGAAGATGCAGATAAGCTGCAAAA
>JAICKZ010000241.1 GCA_025927665.1 Steroidobacteraceae bacterium
GGTTGATCATCTATCCCGAGGTGGCATGATTCTCACCGCTGCACATCATGCATTGTTGGCTACACATGCGGGTACACGCACCATGTATTTGAATCAAGCATGAATGCCCCTATGGTGAATTCACCTGATCCATTCAAACTTGCAGTAGTGGTGTTGCAACGGGAATTGTGTTTGGCATTGCGTCGTTGGGATCAAGTGCTTCAGCCATTGATATTTTTTGTCGTGATCATCGCTCTGTTTCCATTGGCAGTCAGCCCAGAGTTATCGGAGCTGAGACGAATTGCCCCCGGTGTTTTGTGGGTCGCGGCGATGTTGGCGTCGCTGTTGGCCGCTGACGCGTTGTTTCGACCTGATGTCGAGGATGGCACGATGGAGCAGTGGGTGTTATCGGGCCAACCGCTGCCGTGGTTGTTATTGAACAAGACTTTTGCACACTGGATTCTAACCGGGATGCCTCTGGTAATCGTGATGCCGATTGTTGCAATTGCGCTGGGTGTGAATGCAAGTAACTGGACAAGTTGGTGGACGATGATCATGTCACTGGCGCTGGGGACGGCAATATTAACGGTGTTGGGTGCGGTGGGTGCCGCGCTGACCGTGGGGTTGCGGCGCGGAAATATGCTGATGGCATTGGTGGTATTACCATTGGAAATGCCAGTACTAATCTTCGGTGCGCAGGCATTGCAGATGGCTATCCGCAATGAATCTGCATTCGGCATCTTGAGTTTACTGGCAGCAATATTACTGTTGTCATTGGCGCTGGCACCGTTTGCGATGGCTGCGGCAATCCGCATCAGTATTGAATGACGAACGATTCACAATATTGCTATGGTCTCCCTGTATTCTATGGTTTGTTCAGATGCGCTAGATGTTTCCGTATACACTAATATGGCTCTGCCATTGAGTATGATCGCGAGAGATTTTGAAGAGAATAAACTATGAATTGGGTGTGGTTTCATAAACTGGCTTCGCCACCAAGTGCATATGTTTTCGCATTGCGCTTACGTCCATGGCTATTTTGGATCTCAGTTATCATGATGCTGTGGGCCGCATATGAGGGACTGTTTGTCGTGCCGCCCGACTATCAACAAAAAGATGCGTTTCGCATTGCCTACGTCCATATTCCAGCGGCATCATTGTCACTGATGGTTTACAGCATGATGGCCATCGCTGCGGCGATTGGTGTGATATGGCGTATGAAGCTCGCGCATGCCGTCGCGGCCGCGTGTGCATTACCGGGTGCGATCTTAACCGCGCTGGCATTGATAACGGGATCGATTTGGGGACGACCGATGTGGGGCGCATGGTGGGCGTGGGATGCGCGGCTGACTTCTGAATTGATATTGTTTTTTTTATACTTGGGTTACATGACATTGCGTGCATCGTTTGATGATATAGGTCGCGCTGATCGTGCCTCCGCTATTCTCGCCATTGTTGGTGTGGTCAATGTGCCCATCGTGCGTTACTCGGTGGTATGGTGGAACAGTTTGCACCAAGGACAAACCTTATCAGTGTTCGGCGAATCGAAGATGGACTCATCGATGATTACACCTTTGCTAGTGATGATGTTGGCATTCTTGATGTTCTTTGGCGCAGCACTATGCGATGGTTTGCGTGCCGAAATTTTGCGACGTGAACGTAACGCTAGTTGGCTAACTGATCTGAAAGCTAAGTGATACATGAACTATGAAACATTAAAGATGGGTGGCTACGGAGCCTACGTTTGGTCAAGCTATGCGCTTACTTTGCTTGCGTTATTTATCATGGCGTTCGCAGCGCGGCGTGCAAGCGGCAAAGAATTAAGTGCAGCCGTGCGTCGTGTGCAAATTAATTCAACGAATAATGCATCAAGCAATGCAACTAATGGCGGTACTTCATCATGACACCTCGCCGTCGTCGTATGATGTTTGTTGTGTTGATTTTGTTGGCAGTCGCCGGTGCGACAATGCTGTTACTTACTGCGCTTAAACAGAATTTGCAATACAGCGTTGTTCCAAGCGATGTGTATACCGGCAAAGCGCCGTTGGATCGTGTGTTTCGTCTTGGCGGAATGGTCGAGCAGGGCAGTGTAAAACGCGAGCCGGGTAGTATGCTGGTGCAATTCGATGTCACCGATTATTCGCATGAAGTTACGGTGCAATATAGCGGCGTGCTGCCCGATCTATTTCGCGAAGGCCAAGGTGTGGTGGTGCGTGGAAAATTG
The DNA here is from genome assembly GCA_025927665.1 of Steroidobacteraceae bacterium. Classification (GTDB taxonomy): domain Bacteria; phylum Pseudomonadota; class Gammaproteobacteria; order Steroidobacterales; family Steroidobacteraceae; genus CAILZL01. The sequence goes on from JAICKZ010000241.1 coordinate 2,204, forward strand.
CAGCCATCCGTTGATGGTCATCAACTACTGATCGCCGAGGAAGTGTTGGCCAAACATGATGAAAAATATATGCCGCCCGACGTAGCCGCTGGTTTGAAGAAGGCGCATGACGCGCGACGTTCCGCAGCGGAAGCTCCAACAAGTTCTGCATCGCCATCGACATCTGTCACTCATCACTAACGCATCATTTTCAGCGAGTATCACCACATGACCGTTGAGCTTGGATATTTTGCATTAATACTGGCATTTTCATTGGCAGTGATTCAGGCATTCTTTGGCCTTGCTGGCGCAGCGACGCGACGCGATCATTGGATGGCTGCAGCACGCTCCGCTGTTGCAGGACAGTTGGTATTTGTGTTGTTTGCATTCGGTTGTTTGACTGCGGCATTTTTGCGTAGTGATTTTTCCGTGCTGTATGTGGCTTCTAATTCCAATACCGAGCTACCTGCTTTCTACAAGGTTGCAGCGGTATGGGGAGCGCATGAAGGTTCATTATTATTGTGGTTGACGATTCTGGTGATTTGGTCCGCAGCAGTGGCCGTGTTTAATCGCGCGATGAATCCGGCCTTCATCAGTAAAGTGTTGGGTGTATTGGGATTGGTGAGTGGTGGTTTCGCCTTGTTTATTATTAGCACGTCGAATCCATTTGAGCGTTTGATTCCAGCCGTGGCGCAGGGACGTGATCTCAATCCGTTGTTACAAGATCCGGCAATGGTTGCACATCCACCCATGTTGTATACCGGCTATGTGGGATTAGCCGTACCGTTTGCATGTGCGGTGGCGGCGTTGCTTGAAGGTAAATTGGATGCAACTTGGGCGCGTTGGGTCAAACCATGGGCAATGGTGTCATGGATGTTTTTAACTTGCGGCATTGCGCTTGGCAGCTTCTGGGCGTATTACGAACTCGGCTGGGGCGGCTGGTGGTTTTGGGATCCAGTGGAAAATGCGTCATTCATGCCATGGTTGATGAGTACGGCATTGATACATTCATTGTCGGTGACTGAAAAACGAGGTCTGTTTAAAAGTTGGACTGTGTTGTTGGCGATTTTTGGTTTTTCACTTTCGTTGCTTGGTACCTTCCTCGTGCGTTCTGGTGTACTGATATCAGTGCATGCCTTTGCCAGCGACCCCGCACGGGGGTTATTCATTCTCACTTTTCTAATGGCATGTATCGGTGGTGCATTGGCATTGTTTGCATGGCGTGCGCCAAAACTTAAATCGGATATTGGATTTAAGATCATTTCACGTGAATCTTTTCTGTTGTTCAACAATGTGTTGCTAGTGGTCGCTGCTGGGTTGATATTGCTCGGCACAGTTTATCCGTTGATTGTCGATGGATTTGGCTTGGGAAAAATCTCGGTGGGTTTCCCATGGTTTTCTGCCATGTTCTTGGTTCCTATGTTACCGCTGTTGTTTCTGTTGGCAGTGGGCATGCATGCCAGTTGGAAACAAGCGCAGTTGGCAAGACTTCGTAACGTACTGTTGATCATGCTTGCTATCGCTATTGTGATGGCATTGATCGTCACAGGAGCCGTGTACGGGCATATCTCGATATTAAATGTCATAGGATTTTCAGCGGGTGCATGGATCATACTTTCGTCATTATATGAACCATTCATGCGTTGGCGTGCCAAGCAACATCTTTCGCGAGCTGTAATAGGAATGTGTGTTGCACATCTTGGCATGGGTGTATTCACATTGGGCGTAACCATTGTAAGTAGTTATGTGATTGAGAAAGACATAAGTCTTGGAAATGGTCAGACAACGCAAGTAGGTGGATATGACTTCACTTGGGCGGGCACAAAGCCGGTAACGGGACCCAACTATGACGCAACCGAAGCCGAAGTGCATATCTCGAAAAATGGCAAGGAAGTAGCGATGCTGCATCCACAAAAACGTATCTATCGTGCGCAACCGAATCCGATGACTGAAGCGGGTATTGATTCTCACTGGAATCGTGATTTGTTGGTGTCAATGGGCGAAGACATTGGCGGCGGCACATGGAGCGTACGACTGCAATATAAACCAATGGTGCGTTACATATGGTTAGGCGCGTTGATTATGGCTATCGGTGGTTTTATCGCTTTGATGGATCGTCGTTATCGAGTCAAAGTGCCTGCAACTGAAGTTGCAACAGATAAAGCCATCACAGCGGCCAGGAGTTGATCATGTGGCGTTATTTAATTCCCGTGCTGATATTCATCGCGCTGGGGGCAGTATTGGCCGGCGGCTTATATTTGAAACCCGGCTGTATTCCTTCACCATTGGTGGGTAAAACCGCGCCCAACTTTACGCTGGCAAAAGTTGAAGACCCTACACAGCAAGTCAGCAACAAAGATTTTGTGGGCCACAAATATCTTATTAATGTGTGGGGTACTTGGTGTGGTGCCTGTCGTCAAGAACATGAGTCGCTATTACATATCGCCAAACAAAATGTATTGCCTATTGTAGGTGTCGATTGGAACGACGATATTTCAATGGCGCAAAATTGGTTGCGACAATTGGGTAATCCGTATGCAGCCACAGCCTTTGATAAGGCGGGTCATGTTGCGATTGACTACGGTGTGTATGGGGCGCCAGAAACTTTTTTGATCGATGAGAACGGCGTCGTGATGTACAAGTATGTGGGAGCTCTAACCGATGAGGTTTGGCGGGATGCTTTTCTGCCGCGTATCAATAACA
>JAICKZ010000224.1 GCA_025927665.1 Steroidobacteraceae bacterium
AAATGGCGGAGCGGACGGGACTCGAACCCGCGACCCCCGGCGTGACAGGCCGGTATTCTAACCAGCTGAACTACCGCTCCGCGCGAAACCTTAAATTTTAAGTTGTAATATGGTGGGTGCTGACGGGATCGAACCGCCGACATTCGCCTTGTAAGGGCGACGCTCTACCAGCTGAGCTAAGCACCCGTCACTAGTATTGAATCAATAATTTATTCGCTTCAGTAGCAAACAACTCGCTGAATCAACACTGGTTAACTGTAGTGATCTTGACCTAATTACTCAGATCATTTGCGAGATGCATGTATGCCACACGTCCCGCAAACAGCTCACTAATTTACAGCATCCTTAAGTGCCTTACCAGCTTTAAACACGGGCATTTTGCTGGCAGCAATATTCAATGGCTCACCGGTACGAGGATTGCGACCGGTGCGCGCAGCGCGTGCCTTTACTCCAAAGGCGCCAAAGCCTACCAATGCCACAGAGTCGCCACCTTTAAGCGCCGAACCAATCGTATCGAATACTGCGTCGACAGCACGAGTGGCATCTGCTTTGGCCAAACCAGCTCGGTTGCTCACTGCATCAATTAATTCGCTTTTGTTCATATATCGTTCCAACTGCTTTATGACAACGCATGCAATGGATTGACCCAATTGCACAACTTTAAAATGGGCGCGCGTTATAGCAGCGCTGTCATCAGCGGTCAATGTTAGTTGTGAATTTTATTTTTTTAAACGCTTGGATGGAAGTCTAAGCGTTAACTACAAACGGTTAATGTGCAGGTACTTGCTTGCTACCGCGCTTGGCAACACCACGACGTGCAGTAGGCGTCTTCGCCACCTTGCTTGATGTCTCCACAGGCAATGGCACAGGCACGCTCTTAAGTGCAATCTGCAGCACCTCATCAATCCATTTCACCGGCTTGATCTCAATGCTATCTTTAATATTCTGTGGAATTTCGGCTAAATCTTTGGTGTTTTCGTCAGGAATCAATACCACACGAATACCGCCGCGATGTGCCGCTAGCAATTTTTCTTTCAATCCACCAATAGGCAGTACTTGACCACGAAGCGTAATCTCACCGGTCATCGCCACATCCGAACGTACCGGTATTTTTGTCAGTGCTGACACTAGCGCGGTGCACATGCCGATGCCCGCACTGGGACCATCTTTGGGCGTTGCGCCTTCCGGTACATGAATATGTACATCCACTTTTTGATTGAAGTCCGGCTCCAAACCCAACACTGAAGCGCGACTGCGCACCACCGTCATTGCGGCCTGAATCGACTCTTTCATTACATCGCCGAGCTTACCGGTATCAAGCAATTTGCCTTTACCTGGAACCACAGAAGATTCGATGGTCAATAATTCGCCACCTACTTCTGTCCATGCTAAACCGGTTACTTGACCAACTTGATCATGGTCTTCGGCACGGCCATAGCTAAAGCGACGCACACCCAAATACTTATTGAGATTTCGCGGCGATACACTGATGTGCTTATTATCTTTTTCCGTTAACAGTTGCTTGACAGACTTGCGACAAATTTTAGAAATTTCTCGCTCCAGATTACGTACACCTGCCTCGCGAGTGTAATAACGAATGATGTCCTTGATCGTATTATCAGAAACACTTAACTCTTTTTCCAGCACGCCATTTTGCTTCATCTGTTTTGGTACCAGATATTTACGTGCGATGGCACTCTTCTCATCTTCTGTATAGCCAGGCAGACGAATTACTTCCATTCGATCCAGTAGTGGCGCAGGAATGTTCAAGCTGTTGGCGGTGCACACAAACATCACTTGCGATAAATCCAAATCTACTTCGAGATAGTGATCATTAAACGTACCGTTTTGCTCGGGGTCCAATACTTCAAGCAACGCAGAGCTGGGATCACCACGAAAATCCATGGCCATCTTGTCGACTTCATCAAGTAGAAACAACGGATTATTAACGCCAGTTTTAACGAGGTTCTGTACAATCTTGCCTGGCATGGATCCTATATAGGTACGACGATGCCCGCGAATTTCTGCCTCGTCACGCACACCGCCCAAGGACATGCGTACAAATTTACGATTAGTCGCACGTGCGATCGATTGACCCAGTGAAGTCTTACCTACACCAGGCGGCCCCACCAAACACAAGATGGGGCCCTTCAATGCTTTAACACGCTGTTGAACAGCAAGATATTCAATGATGCGTTCCTTTACTTTATCCAATCCATAGTGATCTTGATCCAACACTTTTTCAGCTTCGACTATATCGTGATGAATTTTAGTCTTGCTCTTCCAGGGTAGCTTGACCAGCCAATCAATATAATTGCGAACCACCGTCGCTTCCGCAGACATCGGCGACATCAACTTCAATTTACTGAATTCGGACATGGCTTTGTCGCGCGCTTCTTTAGGCATTCCAGCCTTTTGAATACGTTTTTCAAGCTCACTCATTTCATTGGGCGCATCTTCCAAATCACCCAATTCCTTTTGAATGGCCTTCATTTGTTCGTTGAGATAGTACTCGCGCTGACTCTTCTCCATTTGTTGTTTAACACGGCCGCGAATGCGTTTTTCAATTTGCAATACATCCATTTCGCCTTCGAGCAACGCGAAAATATGCTCAAGACGTTTGCGAACATCGAGTATTTCCAATACTCGTTGCTTAGCATCTAATTTCAGTGTCATTTGCGCAGCGACATTGTCGGCTAAACGTCCCGGTTCTTCGATGCCTGCCAATGCGGTGAGAATCTCTGGAGCAACTTTGCGATTGAGTTTGACGTATTGTTCGAACAATGACACCACCGATCGCGTCAACACATCCATTTCACGTTCGTCGTACTGTGCTTGATCTTTCAATAGTTCGACATCGGCTGCAAAAAAATTCTCGGTACGAATAACGCCAATGGAAGCACGCACCGATCCCTCAACCAGGACTTTTACTGTGCCATCGGGCAACTTAAGCAACTGCAGAATATTCGCAAGCGTCCCAATGCGGTAGATATCATCTATACCAGGATCATCGATTTCTGCCTGTTTTTGTGCGATGAGTAAAATTTGCTTGTTACCACGCATGGCTTGATCCAGCGCGAGAATGGATTTTTCCCGCCCGACAAACAGCGGAATCACCATATGCGGATAAACGACAACGTCGCGCAATGGTAGCACTGCGATGTTTTGTGTATTAATTGGAGTGTCTGCGGCGGTTACTTTACTGGATGGATCAGTGCTCACGATAATTCCTGACGGCTGCGGTCGGTAACGAAATGGGGATCGTTGCGGACATATTCAAGACTTGACATTACGAGCTGTAACGACCTTAGTCAAACAACATAAATCGAAAATTTGTGGAACGGTTCATGTTGTAGTGAATCAATGCTACACCCTCATTCCTATTCACCGCCAGAACATTTACGCAGAGTCATTGCGCAAATGACAACGCCGCGTTGTGGGCGCGGCGTTAATGATTACATCTGTTGTAAAGACCACTGTCTAATGGTGGTCGCTGCCGGTGGGTCTTCGACTTTCAATCATTTTTTGATCTTCAGTGCTGTACACAATAAAAGGTTTGCCTTCGCCTCGAATCGCAGCTTCTTCGACAACAACCTTTTGTACGTTGCGCAACGAAGGCAACTCATACATGGTCTCAAGAAGAATGTTTTCGAGAATGGTTCGCAGTCCACGTGCGCCGGTCTTACGTTCCATGGCACGCTTAGCGACAGCACGAACCGCTTCAGGATGGAAATCCAAATCAACGCCTTCCATCTCAAACAGCTTACGATACTGTTTGGTAAGCGCATTCTTCGGTTCCATCAGAATCGACATCAATGCCGCTTCATCAAGCTCTTCGAGTGTTGCCACCACTGGCAGACGACCCACAAACTCGGGAATCAACCCGAACTTGATGAGATCTTCTGGTTCGACATCATGAAACACATCATTGCCATGCGGTCTTTCATTCTGCTGACGTACTTCGGCCATGAAACCAATGCCTGATTTTTGCGTACGATTCAAAATAACTTTTTCCAGACCCGCAAATGCACCACCGCAAATGAACAGAATATTGCTGGTATCAACCTGCAAAAACTCTTGCTGTGGATGCTTGCGGCCACCTTGCGGTGGCACCGATGCAATCGTGCCTTCAATCAACTTCAACAAAGCTTGTTGCACACCTTCACCCGAGACATCGCGTGTAATTGAAGGGTTATCCGATTTGCGTGAAATCTTGTCGATTTCATCAATGTACACTATACCAGTCTGGGCTTTTTCAACATCATAATCGCATTTCTGCAATAGTTTCTGAATGATGTTCTCAACATCTTCACCAACGTAACCCGCTTCGGTCAACGTGGTCGCATCAGCAATCGTAAACGGCACATTCAGCAGACGAGCCAGTGTTTCTGCCAACAGCGTTTTACCGCAGCCAGTAGGTCCAATTAACAAGATATTACTTTTAGCCAGCTCGACTTCATCTTTTGAACGAGTGGTGGTTTCGCTGCTCTTCGTTTGCAAGCGCTTGTAATGGTTATACACCGCCACCGACAATACTTTCTTTGCTCGGTCCTGGCCTATGACATATTCGTCCAGCACTTTTTTGATTTCATGGGGCTTCGGCAACTTGTCGCGGGTACGCTCGGCCTTTTCTTCAAGCTCTTCGCGAATGATATCGTTGCATAACTCAACGCATTCGTCACAGACGAATACTGAAGGTCCCGCAATTAGTTTGCGGACCTCATGCTGGCTTTTGCCGCAGAACGAGCAATATAACAACTTGCCATCATCCTGCTTGCGTGAATCGTCGGACATGAATCACCCTCACCAAACGGTTACAGCCTTATACAGGCTGCGAACGGCTTATATCATGCACAGCACTCAAAATACAAAGCGTAGGCACGTTCAAGCAGACATTACGGAAAATGCTTAACACTTTATTACTTATTTACTCGGTGCCGCCAACTGAATGCGCTTATCTAACACCTCGTCGATTAACCCATACGCAACCGCAGCTTCACCGCTCATAAAATTATCGCGGTCAGTATCCTGTGCAATGCGCTCAACAGGCTGACCTGTGTGCTTAGATAGCAATCGATTGATGCGCTCGCGCGTAGATAGAACCTCACGCGCATGAATATCAATATCTGAAGCCTGACCCTGGAAACCACCTAATGGTTGATGAATCATAATGCGTGAATGCGGCAAACTGTAACGTTTACCTTTAGTACCGCCAGCCAACAATACCGCACCCATACTTGCCGCCTGACCTATGCAAATCGTGCTGACATCCGGTTTAATAAATTGCATGGTGTCATAGATAGCCAAGCCAGCGCTGACTACACCACCCGGTGAATTGATGTACAAGGCGATATCTT
>JAICKZ010000075.1 GCA_025927665.1 Steroidobacteraceae bacterium
ATTTTTCCCTTTACATCCAATCGCACTCGCGCAGTCGCCGCACCCACATTGGTAGGATAAACGGCAGTAGCACAACCCATACCAATCAACCATTCGCCATCGCGCATTGAAGCGGGACGACGATCGCGTGCATACCAATTAAATGCTTTTGCACCGTGGTCATAACATTGCATTAAGTGACGACTGCTAAATGGCTTGCCATTAATAGGTTCTATGTTGATATCGTTGATGCGTCGTAATTCAATTGGATCTTTATTCAACTGATATGCAAGTTCATCTATCACGCTTTCCAACGGAAATATATATGGAACCTCTGGCGGCGAACGCATATACGACGGAGTCTGTCGATCTGCTTTTACCAAGTTCACTTTGGTTAACACAGTTGCATAACCATACAATCGTGAAGTAGTTTCAGTGCCGGCAACTGCATAGTTGTCAGAGCGCGAAGTCAATTCCCAACTTTCATGGCCATACGCGGTAATTTTTCCATCAGCAGTTGCGCCCAAGCGCACATGATGACGCGTTGGTGCACGATAAGGCTGTGTGGTAAATCCTTGTTCTCTGGATACGACACACCGTACTGGACGCTTAACTTGTTTTGCAGCGTAAGCGACAATCGCGGTGCGCGGTGTAACGGCACCTTTTGAGCCGAATGCACCCCCTATATAAGGGCTAATGACACGCACATTCATGGCATCCATATTAAGTTGCCGCGCAATTTCATTTCGCAGGCCGTGTACGTTTTGAGTGGGCTCGTATACAGTCAACTTGTCGTCATTCCACATGGCAGTGGTGGAAAACAATTCAATTGGATTGTGTGTTTGAGTGGGGGTCAAATATTCAGCATCAACTTTTATAGGCGCATCTTGCCATGCACGAGAAAAATCCCCAGTGCTCGGATCTTTTTTGAGACGCGACGCATTGCCTGCGGCGGGAATGGTTTCGGTTCCCAACGAATCAAGATTCGCACTGGGTTGTTGCTCGCGATACTTGGCCGTCACCTTTTTTGCCGCCGCTTCCGCTGCCTGAAAAGTTTCTGCAATGACCAATGCGATAATCTGCCCGTCATGCCATATCTTCCGTGAATGCAATGGTGCTACCGATGTGTAATTGGACTTCGCAAGTTCTGGCTTTTGCAGCTCATCCACATCACCATAACTGATCACCGCCAATACATTTGGCATTGCACGCGCGGCATCAAGCTCTATCGACTCCACCTCACCGCGAGCGATAGTGCCCGTGACCAATACTGCGTAAGCAAGATTGCCAATTGGAAAATCCGCGGGATAACACGCTTCCCCAGTTACTTTGATTCTGCCATCGATGCGCGGCAATGGTTCGCCTTGATTGGCATCGGGTTTGGGAGTGGCTTGACTCATATTTTTATCCTTTGAACCTCAAGCAATGCACGCACAATGGTTTGTTTACCAATGGGCACTTTGAACGCGTTGTATTCTCCTGTTATTGCATTTTCAAAAGCAGCGTCAGCCGCCAACGTTGCTGATCTTTCATCCAATACTTTTCCTTTCAATATTTTTTCGGCCGCTTGCGCACGCCACGGGATGGTGGCAACGCCACCCAAGGCAATGCGACAGTCATGCACAACATTGTTTTCCATATGAAGCGCGACTGCAGCAGAGGTAATGGCAAATTGATATGAACGTCGATCACGTACTTTTATATAACAAGCGCGTCGCATCCAAGGGCCAGCAGGTACATTGATAAACGTGATTAATTCACCCGGCTGCAAGCTATTTTCAATATGCGGCGTTGTTCCGGGTAAAGTATGTAAGTTTGCAAATGGAATATGACGCGCACCATTTGCGCCACCGATGATTTCAATCGTTGCATCCAATGCGATGAGTGCTTGTGCAAAATCACCTGCATAAGTTGCGATACAATGATTGCTAACACCCAGTATCGCATGTTGTCGATTTATTCCCGCAAGCGCGCTGCAACCACTGTTGGGGTTACGTTTATTGCATGGCCAAGATGTTTCGCGAAAGTACTCACAGCGAGTGCGTTGCAATATATTTCCGCCCAACGTTGCCATGTTACGAATTTGTCGCGATGCCGCAGTGACTAAGGTATCGCGAATAAGTGGATACTGCGACTGTACGATGGGATCATCTTCCGCTTCACTCATTTTCACCAATGCACCGAATCGTATGCCTCGATCCGTGTGTTCTATTTGTTTTAAGCGCGCATCGGATAAATGATTGATATCGATAAGCCATTTTGGGCGAAGTACTTCCAGCGTCATATAATCCGTCATATTGGTGCCACCAGCGATATATTGCGCTGCCGATTGCAAATCGCTGGCATGCGCATGCGAACGAATCAGTTGTGTGGCAACTTGAGGATCTGCAGCGCGTTGATAATTGAATATTTCCATCGCTAACTTTTCTTCATCAACGGCTGCGCCTGTTGAATCGCCGCGACAATATTTGGATACGCCGCACAACGACAAATATTGCCACTCATATATTCACGAATGTTTTGCGCATTATTCGCATGTCCTTCATGCACACAGGCCACCGCAGACATGATTTGTCCAGGCGTGCAATACCCACATTGGAAAGCATCATGATCAACAAATGCCTGCTGCATTGGATGAAGCTTGTCCGTTGAATTGGCCAACCCCTCAATGGTAGTAATATCGCGCCCGTCATTCATCACGGCGAAACTTAAGCAAGACAACATGCGTTGCCCATCAACGTGCACCGTGCAAGCGCCACATTGGCCATGTGCGCAACCTTTCTTGGTGCCACAAAGCCCGAGATGATCGCGTAGCGCATCAAGCAACGTAGTGCGAGAGTCGACACTGATAACATGCGATTGCTGATTCACACGCAAGGTAACAACTGAAAACCCCATTGGAACAGTTTGGCTAGTTGCGCTCAAACCATCTTTATCTGCAATGCTCGGGATGGAATCTGTGGCGTGAGTCATCAACGGTAAACTTGCAACCGATGCGGCGCCGCAAATGAACTGACGACGATTAAGTGACTGCGAGGGCTCTTCGAGATCATCAATAGCCATACACAGACCTCATTTTGCTTTACTACGTGACACGCGAAGCCAATGCTGCTTCAACAAACTTGATCATGGCTGCCGCAACGGCGTAATTGGAGAATGAAAGTATTCTACGAGTCTTCTTAAAGCCTCATAACATCGGTTATTTGTCATCCATTGTCGGACGTTACTGACCATACCAAAACAAGCCTGAATACTATCGAATTTCTCAGGACTGAACTAACTGTGCGCCAACCATGTGCGCTATTTTTCTCGCTTTGTATGCACTCAATTTTTTTGCGGCCTTGATTGATTTTTTCGTCAGCTTCCGATGTTGTTGCCTCATTGTTTTAAGCAGTGCTTCAAGTGCCGTTGACGATGGAGTATTTCTGGTCAGTGATTTGAAACTCGCTAAGTTCGCACTTAGTAATACTAGATCACGATCGCGGCCAAGGTGCTTAGCCATTTTTCGTATACATTTAATATAACGCTGCAATTTTTTTGATGAGAAATTGAGAATTTCCAACTGGCTTGCAAGACACTTACTCTGCTTGCGTAACTCATGTAACGCCACATCAGTCGCGGATTGATGAGCAATTGCAAACGACTTTTGCATTTTTTTATATGCACGCTTTATGTTCGTCACCGTATCATCCGCATTCACCTTATTGATTCGCTGTATGTTCTTGATGACTCCTTGTAATTTAGGTGACCAGAAAAGCAACTGCTTTGATTTTAACTGTCTACGAGCATTCAAATGTTCACGTTTCAAGTAAGTCTGAAATGGCGAGAGCGCGTTGCTTTTAGAAATGGTAAGACGTGTCATTAAGGCATCGAAGGTATCAACAGCCACCTTGGTGTCGCGAACTTCAACCAACTCACGACCGGCATCACGCAAAATCAAATTATAACGTCGATAGCTTTGCTTGGAGAGTGGCCCGCGAAGAAGCCTCAGCATTGAACGGCTCAATTTAATTTTCTTGCGTAATTGATGAACTTGTCTGTCGGAAAGGCTGCGTCGCTTCAACTGCGTCGCTATCTTGTGTAGCGAAGATAGAGTCGCTTGTTTGATACGAATTGAATCGAACCTGTCAGTGGATTTGTTCACGATGTCGATATATTCGTGTGCTGATGTGCAGTTTTAATATGGCAGATTGTTTTATCTTGGTTCTGTTCAAAGGAACTCTATTCAATTCAGACAACTGCACTCAATTCACACCCGCGGCGTCATCGAAGCTCGAACTATAGATAATTGAACTGAATAACGTCTATCGGAAGACTTGCCAAATAAGTGCGTAAGAAACAGCTTACAGTTTGCCAGGATGGCTTCTACTTTCTGCATCCATAGTGGTCTGTAACTATCCAATCAGGACTATTCATATCTGTCGTTATAGGCAACAGATAATGCGGAGTGATTCGATTCTTCTTTACCGGATCTTCTTTACCGGAGTACTGTTATGTTGAGAATACATCCTGTTATTAAAAATCAATTCACATACGACTCGGTAAGCACTGAGGTGTATGACGATTTTGATGATATTGATTCAAGCGTCGAAACTCTGGATACAGAGGACTATGCGGATATGGAGAAGGTGATCAGAGATTCTGGCCGCTTCTTTGTCGATGACGATGATCCAAGTGCGCTGGAGTTTGATCCTGATTCTGATATAGACAGCGAAACCAGCTTTGAAGATGATGAGGGATTATTCGGGCACTGATTAATGTAAATAGTTAATGCAGCAATATGATGTTAGGCCTTGCCAAACAGCTTGCGTAATTCCTGTTTCGCTGCATCTAAATGTTTACGTTGTGCTTCGGGTAGATGTGCTCCGGCGCGATTTTCATAAAATGTAAGCATTGACATTGCGGAACGAAAGGGTGATGACTTCTTACGCGTGCTTTTTTCGGCTGAGTGTTTAAGCGACGTGGCAATACTTTTGGGATCGGTGCGAGTAAATACTCCCTGATCAAGATCGAGTGCATCGCTGGTTTCGGTGACGTGTTGCGACCAGCGTTTAACAGGCGTCTTTGATGTTTTTGAATGATTCGCCTTTGGCTTGCGTTTAGCGTGCGATGCAGTTTGAGTGGTCATGTCAACCTCTTATGTATATGGTTGTCATTTAATATATCGATAACAATCTTGATGAGATTTCTCAGCTGAGAAAAAATATTTCAGCCGTTGCATATTAAACGCTGCAAGCATCAGAAAGTTCCATCCTCTTCACCCATATATCGCACGCTTTTTTCATACCTAAGAAATTCATACCTGAGAAAGTGATGCGTTTACTTCGGTAACAGTGTTTCAGCCTTCGCTTCAGCTTGTTGCGCTTCATTGCTTTTATTTTGGGCGCGCAAACTATTTGCAATCATGCGCCACGCATTGCCCTGTGTACGTGGATCGCCATTGGCAAGCATCAGTGCCTTGCGAGCCAGACTTTCGGCCTGTGAGTAATTTTGTTCATGCATACGAACCTGTGCATATTCAATCCAAAGTAACGGATTGTTCGGTTCAATACGTAGTGCGCGCTCAATCGTCACGGCTGCCATGATGGAGTTATTAGAAGCAAGTTGCGTATGCGCTTGAGCAACCAATGCGGTGGACGCAGCATTCAATATGAAACTACGCGTTGGCGCTGCAGGTAACGGTTCAGCCGGTGCGGCGATGATTTGGGGCGCGGTGGTTTGATTGGATTGTGTGGTGTTCGACCCTTCAGTACCAACAGGCACTGCCGTGGTATTGGTGTTTGAGCGAATCGCTGGAGTTGAGCAGCCGCTCAACAATATCAACACTACGCAAAGAAGTTTCGATGTAATCCTATTCATAGCTTTAATTATAGACTCATTTAATTCTTAGTGGCTTACAGTGCAGCCATCTTTCAATGGTGGCGTGGTTCCTTGCGGAACGGCAACTAATAAACCATCGCTGCTGCACTGCTGATTAACGCCTGCGCCGGTTGCAAAGTCGATCATGGTTTCAGTTATTCCTTCTGGTAATGGCTGATCCCAGGACGTGGTTTCAATACTTGACATCAATTGCGTCCATACGGGTAATGCACCCGAGGCACCCAAAAAGCCCGTCGGTGCATTGTCATCATAACCCACCCATACCACCGCAAGATGAGTTCCAGAAAAACCTGCGAACCAACTGTCTCGATAGTCGGATGAGGTACCCGTTTTTCCCGCCACCACCAAATTACCCAATTTATTTTTGGCGCTTATCGCGGTACCTCTGCGTATCACTTCAACCAGCATTCGGTTAACTTGATAGACAGCGGCAGGATCCGCTACTTGCGATACTTCTAATGTAAATGATTTTAATGGTTTTCCATGTTCATCCATAACAGCGCGCACGGCACGCAATGGCGTACGAAAACCATCATTGGCAAAGCTGTCATAGAGTTGCGCAACATCAATGGGCGCCGCATTAACTGACCCTAACAATATCGAAGGATTTGCTTCTGGTCTTTGCCCCAAACCCAGTTGCGTATATTCATCGGCTACTTTATCGACGCCCACATCCATGCCCACATTCACGGTCGCCAGATTTAATGATTGTGCCAAGGCTCTCACCACGGGCACAGGACCATTCGCATTGTGTTCATAATTTTGCGGCGTCCAACTGGTCTTGGCGCTGAGCTTCACCGTGATCGGAACATCGTTGACGATCGTAGCGGCATTGTAACGACCGCTTTCTATCGCGGTAAGATACACCACCGGTTTTGCCAGTGAACCGATGGAACGTTTTGCATCAAGGGCACGATTAAAACCACTGTAGTTCACCTGTCGTCCACCAACAATGGCATTGACTTCACCACTGTGCGACGAAGCTACAATGACCGCACCATCCAACGTGGCATCTTTGCGTTTAGCAGATCGATCAAGTCGATTAAGCTCGGTGGTCAACGCGAGCTCCGCTCGTCTTTGCACGCGTGGATCAAGCGTCGTAAATATGGTCAAACCCGCTTCGGTCAAATCAGCCTCTTTGTAATCGCGATGCAAAGTACGACGCACGAAGTCGAGAAATGCCGGATAGTAACTACTGGCGCTGCCACTGCCGTTGACTAATCCCAATGGCATCGCCTTGGCGCGACCTGCATCCGCTGCGGTTATCAATTTATTTTGTGCTAATAAGTCCAGTATTAAATTGCGTCGCGCCAACGCGCGATCTGCATGTTTGCGTGGATTGTAGTAAGTGGCGCTACGCACTTCGGTGACCAGCAAAGCGATTTCATGCAACTGCAATTCACGTAATGGCTTACCAAAGTAAAATTCACTGGCCAACCCGAAACCATGAATAGCACGATCACCATCTTGACCGAGATGAATTTCATTAATGTATGAGTTCATCAAGTCGGCTTTATCGAAATGCGCTTCCAACAAGATCGCCATGACCGCTTCGGTAATTTTGCGACTGATCGTTTGTTTGTTGTTCAAGAAATAACTACGTACCAATTGCTGTGTCAATGTCGAGCCACCTTGATCAAAGTGACCACTGCGAATATCAATCCACAATGCGCGCAGAATGCCGAAAGGATCGACACCAATATGCGAATCGAAGCGACGGTCTTCGACAATCTTCAATGCCGCTGGTAATAGCGCAGGCACTTCTTGCGGCGTGACAATGATGCGATCTTCACCATGAATCGGAAAAATACTGCCGATCAACAACGGATCGAGACGAAAGATCGGCACGATCTGACCCTTGCTATCCCATAGTCGATCTACATGATTGTTATTGAATGTCAGTGACAACACTTGCTCAGGACGGCTCTCGTCCATAAATCGAAATGGGCGTGAGACTAAATCGATTCGTTCAGCTTTGCGCTGAAAACTGCCCGGCTGCGTTACATGATCAACATGTTGATAACCGAGGCGTTGCAACTCCACCGAGAGTTCATCTGCATTCAATGCCTGCCCTGCATATAGCTCTAAAGGCTGTGCATAAACTTTGGCAGGCAAAGTCCAACGCCGACCTTCAAACTGTGTGGTGATTTGATGATCGAGCTGCACTATCCATATAGCTATCAAAAGTATCGGCAACAATAAAACTGCCAGTACATGCGGCCAATATTTTTTAAAGAACTTCTTAAACTGGATTTTCATTTTATAGCAATTGATGCATACATCACGTAGCGGAGACTTGCGCTGACACCTTACAAGTATGTCATTATAAACAGACCTGCGATTCTCTTATGAGCAATCTTGATTTACTTGAGAGCGATATCGTGCAATCCATCATTTCAGTTTCCAATCTAACCAAAACTTATGCTTCTGGATTCGTAGCGCTGAAACAAGTTTCATTGGAAATCAGAAAAGGTGAAATTTTTGCCTTGCTTGGCCCCAATGGCGCCGGTAAAACCACATTGATCAATATTATTTGCGGCATCGTTAATCCCAGCTCGGGAACGGTCAAAGCGGACGACTGTGACATCGTGCGTGACTATCGCAAAGCGCGCGCCAAAATCGGCTTGGTTCCGCAAGAATTGGCCAGTGATATTTTTGAAAGTGTCTGGACCACGGTGCGTTTCAGTCGCGGTCTGTTCGGCAAGCAACCCGATGATGCCTATCTGGAATCAATGCTACGTGATCTTTCTTTATGGGATAAAAAAGATAATCGCATTATTCAATTATCGGGTGGCATGAAACGCCGCGTGATGATCGCCAAAGCGTTATCGCATCAACCCGAGATTCTATTTCTCGACGAACCCACCGCTGGTGTGGATGTCGAGTTGCGCCGTGATATGTGGAGCATGGTGCGACGCTTGCGTGCCAGCGGCGTCACCATCATCTTGACCACACATTATATTGAAGAAGCGGAAGAAATGGCCGATCGTATCGGTGTCATTAATAAAGGCGAATTGGTTCTGGTGGAAGACAAAGCGACGCTAATGAAACAACTTGGCAAGAAGCAATTGACCATGCATCTACAATCGCCTTTAACAACGTTGCCGCCAGCACTACAAAACAACAATCTTGAACTATCCACAGATGGATCGAATTTGGTTTACACCTTCGATTCGCAGCGTGAAACCAGTGGTATCGCTGGAATGCTGCGGCAATTGAGTGAGCTTGGTATCGACATCAAAGATCTGCAAAGTAGTGAAAGTTCGTTGGAAGAAATTTTCGTGAGCCTGGTGCATCAGCACAAGTGAGCCAATTATGAAGTTACATGGCATGAATTTGTATGGCATTCGTGCAATTTATTTTTTTGAACTCAGTCGCTGGTTTCGTACCTTAGTACAAAGCTTGGCATCACCGGTCATATCCACCTCACTTTACTTTGTGGTGTTCGGCTCTGCCATTGGTTCGCGCATGAACGAAATTGATGGCGTCAGTTACGGTGCTTTCATTGTGCCTGGACTGATCATGCTGTCATTGCTGACCGAAAGCATTGCCAATGCTTCATTTGGTATTTACATGCCCAAGTATGCGGGCACCATTTATGAAATCTTGTCAGCGCCACTCTCTGCACTTGAAATTGTTATTGGTTACGTAGGTGCTGCGGCCAGCAAATCCATCATGCTGGGACTCATCATTGCTGTTACGGCCAGAATATTTGTCCCTTTTCATGTCGATCATCCCATTTGGGCACTGGCTTTTCTCATTTTGACTTCATTCACGTTCAGTCTATTTGGATTCATCATTGGAATCTGGGCCACGGGATGGGAGAAGCTGCAAGTCGTGCCCTTGATGATCATCACCCCACTGACCTTTCTTGGCGGCAGTTTTTATTCCATTCATATGCTGCCGCATTTTTGGCAAACCTTATCGTTGTTCAATCCTGTTGTTTATCTGATCAATGGTTTTCGTTGGAGTTTTTATGGCATCGCAGATGTAACCGTGGTTGCAAGCTTGTCCATGACCTTGGCGTTTATGGCGGTGTGTTTGCTGATTGTCTGGTGGGTATTTAGAACCGGATATCGATTGAAGGCTTAAGACACTTTTCAATCAATAAATTTACACAACATAGCAAGAGAATAATGATGAAAAAAATAATCGCCCTATTTGTATGTGCAATATCACTAACCATCATTACGATTGAGCCATCAAGCGCAACTACGCCGATATACATCTCTCCGTTCATCACCGTCAAGGGCACGCGCTTCGTACGTGAAGAAAAGCCTTACTACATTGTTGGAGCGAATATGTGGTATGCAGCTTACTTAGGTTCCGCGGGTAAAACAGGCAATCGCGATCGCCTGATATATGAGCTTGATAACTTAAAGGCCATGGGCATCAACAATCTGCGTGTGCTCGCAGTATCAGAAAAAAGTGATATGAATAGCGCGGTGTGGCCCGCAACGACCAATGGATTCGGTCATTACGATGAAGAGTTGCTGGTGGGCCTGGATTACCTGCTTGCCGAAATGGCAAAACGTGATATGACGGTGGTGCTTTATCTCAACAACTATTGGCAATGGTCTGGTGGTATGACGCAGTATTTATCCTGGTTGGACGGCGTGCCTGTTCAAGATCCCAACATAACGGGTGACTATCAAACCTTTATGGCACAGTCTGCAAAATTTTATGTGAATGAAACTGCGAATAAGGAATATCGCAATACGATCCAGAAAATTGTTGACCGCATTAACACCGTCAATGGCAAACTTTATAACAGCGATCCAACCATCATGGCTTGGCAGTTGGCGAATGAACCGCGTCCCGGCAACAATCATGCTTCTGATGAAGACAAACAAGTATTCGTGCAATGGATCAACGATACTGCCAAGTATATTCATCAATTAGATCGCCAACATTTGGTGAGCAGTGGTAGTGAAGGGACGCGCGGTTGTCTGGATGATGAACAGTTATTCATCAAAGCTCATCAATCACTTTACATTGATTACCTGACATTTCATTTATGGCCACGCAATTGGTCATGGTACAATCAAAAGCAAGCGGAAAAAACTTGGGGCAATGGTCTTAAGTTGAGTTTGCAATATCTTAACTGGCACATTGATACTGCCAACAAATTAAACAAACCGATTGTATTGGAAGAGTTTGGCCTTGATCGCGACAACGGTGCCTACGATGTAAAATCCACCACCCACTATCGTGATCGCTTTTATCGTGAAGTTTTTGGATTGGTTTACAAACGCGCCAAAGCCGGTGATGGCATTGCGGGATCCAATTTCTGGGCATGGAACGGATCAGCACGCACCATCCACGCAGATTATTGGTGGCGTACCGGCGATGACTTTATGGGCGACCCACCGCAAGAACAACAGGGAATGTACGGTGTGTTTGATTCGGACATTAGTACCCTCCGGGTCATCAAAGCATTTAGTGACAAGATGCATGCGTTGAAGTAAGAATAGTATTAATTGCTGATCCATGTACTGACCCGCCAAACTGTTGATATCTCTGTGAAGGGCCTCTCATTGCTGTCAACGTACGAAACAGCTACAGTGAACATTCAATAAATTCGAGCCATTGAGACTTGATCTGTATTCTTTGAACAATCTGGGATTAATCACATGAAAATAGCCAGTGCACAGAAAGCTTGTGGAAATTTGTCAGGCTTATTGAAAACCATTTGTTCAGCATCGATCGTCATCGCATCTATGCCTGGGA
>JAICKZ010000147.1 GCA_025927665.1 Steroidobacteraceae bacterium
GCTACCCGGCAGTGAAGCACCGACCATTCTTCCACTTGAAGGCACCACTGAAAGAGTTGCGATTCATGCCGTATGTCGTGAGAACGTATTCTGGGAAACACTCGAAAGCCTTAAGAAAGAAGGCGCCAGTGCAATGTTAGTGCTGCCAGTCGAAAAATGCTGCCGTGAATTTCTTCGCATTACTGACATAGACATGACTTTCATACAAGCACAACGCATTGATTGGTCTTCGTTGAATGCCGAACAGCGGCGTCAAGCGTTACGTCGTCCTGCACAAGAGAATGCCGGTGAATTGTTGCAACGTGTACAGGCCATTATTAACGAAGTTCGTTCGCGTGGTGATATCGCATTGCGTGAGATGACTGAAAAATTTGATGGCGCGAAATTACAAGCGTTACAAGTAAGTGATGAAGAGTTCGCCGCCGCAGAAAAAGTGCTATCAACAACACAAGTTAGCGCGTTGCGAAGAGCGATCGATAATGTACAACGCTTTCACGAAGCACAATTAAGTGCGCCACTTAAAGTTGAAATGTCACCCGGTATTGTATGTGAACGTCACACCCGCCCGATTGATGCGGTGGGTTTGTATGTGCCAGCAGGTACCGCACCGTTACCTTCCACCGCCATCATGTTGGCGGTACCCGCGCGGATAGCAAACTGCCCTATTCGCATATTGTGCACACCACCACGTCGTGATGGCAGCGTTGACCCCGCTGTGCTAGTTACTGCAAAGCTGTGTGGAGTAAATAATGTATTCAAGCTCGGTGGCGCACAAGCGATAACCGCCATGGCGTTCGGTACTGCATCGATTCCAAAAGTTGATAAAATATTCGGTCCTGGTAATCGCTGGGTCACTGCGGCGAAAATGTTAGTTGCTAACGATGCGGATGGTGCGGCCTTGGACTTACCTGCCGGTCCGTCCGAAGTACTGGTCATTGCCGATGACAACGCGAACGCCAGCTTTGTTGCAGCGGACTTGCTGGCACAAGCAGAGCACAGTGTGGATGCGCAGACCGTTCTTGTTACTACATCGACCACCTTGATCGACGCGGTGTTAAAAGAGTTGGCAACACAAACCGCATACTTGTTACGCAATGAGACCTTACTTAAAGCCTTATCGCACACGCGACTGATTGTTGTTGACAATCTAGAGACCGCATTCGATGTGAGCAACACTTATGCGCCTGAACATTTGATTGTGCAAGTAAAGGACGCGCGTAATTGGTTGCCGAAAGTTCGCAATGCAGGCTCGGTGTTTCTCGGACAATGGACACCGGAAACAATGGGTGATTACTGCAGCGGTACCAATCATGTATTACCAACCTATGGATTTGCACGAGCTTATAGCGGCTTGTCACTGATGGATTTTATGAAACGTATCACTGTGCAAGAGTTAACCAGCGCTGGACTGCAAGACTTGGGACCCACAGCGATCACCATCGCTAATTTGGAAGGCTTAGATGCGCACGCCAATGCGGTACACGTGCGTTTGAATGCCCTTGCCGAAGGAGCGTTGTAATGGTCACAGCGTCCGATGACACTAAAATGCCTCGCAATAAAAATGTATTGTTGGCGCGACCCGATATCCTGACGCTTCAACCGTATGTGAATGCGGCGTGGGATCCGGCATATGAACGATTACATGCGAATGAAAATCCCTGGCGCGCTAATGGCGATAAAAGCACTGCGGGATTGAATCGTTATCCGGAATCGCCCACAACCACATTGCATGCTCATCTTGCAGAGTTATATAACGTGCCCGTGAACCAAGTCCTGGCAGGTCGCGGCAGTGATGAAGGCATCGATTTACTAATTCGCAGTTTTTGTCGTGCCGATAAAGATAGTGTGTTGATTTGCCCACCTACTTTCGGCTTTTATAAAGTTGCTGCCAAAGTGCAAGGCGCGAATGTTATTGAAGTTCCATTGATTCGTAGCAATGATGGATTTAATCTTGATGTCAATGCCGTGTTGAATGCAGTAACGCCCACCACCAAACTGGTTTTTTTATGTTCGCCAGGGAATCCTCCTGGCAATGCCTTGGATCGTGAAGCGATGCTTAAGATCGCAAAACAATTGGACGGACGTGCATTGGTAATCGTTGATGAAGCTTATATCGAGTTTGCCAATCGACCCAGCTTCGCATCATTGGTTGATGAATACACCAATCTTGTCGTGTTGCGTACTTTGTCCAAGGCTTATGCATTGGCGGGCGCACGCTGTGGTACCACTATTGCCAATGCAGAGATCATCAGTTTGCTGGCAAAAGTCATTCCGCCCTATGCCATTCCCACGGCCACGTTTGAGACCGTGTTGGCCGTGATTCATAAAACCAATCGTTTACAAATTGAACAACGCATTAACACGTTAATTGCAGAAAGAAATTCTTTAATGATAAAGCTCAAGCAAGTGCCCATTATCAACCGAGTATTTTCAAGTGACAGTAATTTTCTGTTGATAGAATGCGTTGATGCTGAAAAAGCATTAGCCGCAGCTAAATCAGTTGGGTTAATTGTGCGCGATATGCGTAGCCAACCTCAATGCGCCAATTGCCTGCGTATTACCGTTGGCTTGCCGGAGCAAAACACTCGATTGATAACCGCGCTTGCCAATATCAGAGCCACGACATGAACAGTACCATGAAGCGTGTATTGTTTATTGATCGTGACGGCACCTTGATTGAGGAACCCGCCGACGAGCAAGTCGATGCAATTGAAAAGATTCAACTGCTTCCTAGTGTTATTCCGGCGTTGTTGAAATTGCAAGCGGCCGGCTATGAATTGGTGATTGTCAGCAATCAAGACGGGCGCGGAACAGCAAGTTTTCCGGAAAATAATTTTCTTGTGGCACAGAATTTCATGCGTGAATTATTTAATTCACAAGGTATTACCTTCGCAGCAGAGTTTTACTGCCCACACTTCAGCAAAGATAACTGTGGGTGCCGTAAACCTAAGACTGGATTACTCACAGAGTATCTTAAGCAACCCATTGATCCAGATAATAGTTACATCATCGGTGATCGTGACACAGACTTACAGCTCGCGAAAAATCTTGGCATACAAGGTATTCGCATTGGCAACAATCGTGCAGCGGGCGAAAGCTGGAATGACATTGCTCTACGACTATGCAAACGCGAACGCGTTGCCGAGGTCATGCGCCGTACCAAGGAGACCAATATCACAGCCAAGGTGAATCTGGATCGTGAATCGCCTATTACCATTAGCACAGGACTCGGTTTCTTTGATCACATGTTGGAACAGATTGCGCGACATGGTGGCTTCTCATTGCAGCTTGAATGCAAGGGTGATTTACATATCGATGAACATCATACGATCGAAGATTGCGCACTCGCATTGGGACAAGTATTAAGAAACGCGCTTGGCGATAAGAAAGGAATTGGTCGTTATGGTTTCTTGTTAGCAATGGATGAATCGTTGGCGCAGGTCGCGATTGATTTATCGGGTCGTGCTTATTTCATTTGGGAAGGTCAGTTTGCGCGTGATCAAGTCGGACAACTGCCAACTGAATTAGTACCGCATTTTTTTCGTTCATTAGCTGATTCACTCGGCGCTGCAATCAATATCAAAGTCACTGGTGAGAATACCCATCACATGATCGAAGCATGTTTTAAAGGCGTGGGCCGCGCGCTACGGCAGGCGTTCAAAATTGAAGGTGCAGAGTTACCCTCAAGCAAAGGTGTACTGTGATGTCAAAGTTGGCCATTATCGACAGTGGCGGCGCCAATATTGCGTCACTACGTTATGCGGTAGAGCGCCTTGGTATTGATGCGGTACTCACTACTGATATCAACGTGATCCGTAACGCCACGCATGTCATTCTTCCCGGAGTGGGTTCAGCCGCGGACTGCATGAGCCGCTTACAACGCGCGGACTTAGTAGAACCGATATTGAAGTTGCAACAACCCTTTCTGGGTGTATGTGTAGGCATGCAATTGCTATTTGATTCATCAGAAGAAGGCAATGTTGACTGTTTTGGTTTATTGCCGGGTCGTGTACAACGTATTCCAGATCGAAAAGGATTGCCTGTGCCACACATGGGTTGGAATACATTGGAAGTAAAGCAATCGACTCCACTACTAAACAATTTCACTGTTGAAGACTATGTGTATTACGTGCATAGCTTTTGTGCACCGGTGAGTAATGAAACGTTGGCCACCACCAGTTACGGCGCTCCATTCTCGGCCGTGGTTCAACACAATAATATTTTCGGTGTGCAATTTCATCCAGAACGCTCTGCCAAAGTCGGAGCGAAGTTGTTAATGAATTTTTTGAAATTGAGTTGATCTATCGTGCAATTGATTCCTGCCATTGACTTGAAAGACGGTCGTTGTGTGCGACTACTTTATGGTGACTTCGCTGCAGAGACTCGCTACAGCGACAACCCGAGTGAAATATTGGATCGCTATGTTGCATTGGGTGCATCGCGCATTCACGTGGTTGATCTGGACGGCGCCAAAGAGGGATCACAAGCCAATCACAGTTTGATTTCTGAATTTGCTGCACGAGGTATTGCTCAACTACAAGTGGGTGGTGGATTACGATCACTCGAACGTGTGAAGGCATTACTGGCGTTGGATGTGCGGCGTGCCGTGATTGGCAGTGTTGCTGTATCCAGTCCTGATGAGGTGATTGCATGGGGTCGAGAGCTCGGCACTGATAATCTGGTTTTAGCATTTGATGTGCGTATTGATGAGGCAAGCACGCCTTGGTTAACCACACATGGATGGCAGCGCACTTCTGCAACAACTTTGTGGGACCTACTTCAAAAATACGCAGCGGCCGGATTCAAGCATGTGCTCTGTACTGACATTGCACGCGATGGTGCATTGACTGGCGCAAATGTTGAACTATATCGTGAAGGTGTAAAGAGATTTCCTTCAATCTTATGGCAGGCATCCGGTGGTGTTGCTTCAGTGAACGACTTGCATGCTTTGCGCGATTGCGGCGTAGCGGCTGTGATCAGCGGCAAAGCCTTACTCGAAAACAAAATTTCTGTTGAGGATTTGCAGCCATTCTTGCAAAACGCATAATTCCCTGTCTGGATGTTCGCGATGGACAAGTGGTCAAAGGCATACGTTTTCGCGATCATGTTGTCGTCGGTGACATCATCGAATTAGCAACTCGCTATCGAGATGAAGGCGCCGATGAATTGGTTTTTTATGACATCACCGCCAGCCCCGATGGACGCACAGTGGATCGCAGTTGGATTACTCGCATTGCGCGCATACTCGATATTCCATTCTGTGTGGCCGGTGGCATTCGTTCTGTCGCAGATGCGGAACAAATACTAGGTGAAGGCGCGGAAAAAATTTCCATCAATTCGCCGGCATTGAGTGATCCTGACTTGATCAATCGTTTAAGTGAACGCTTCGGTTCGCAATGTGTGGTCGTGGGTATCGATAGCCAAACGATTAATATTGATGATCAACGTGAATTTCATGTCTATCAATTCACCGGTGATCCAACACGGAGTCGAGACAGTGCTCGTCGCACCTTGGATTGGGTCAACGAAGTCCAACAACGTGGTGCGGGCGAAATCGTGCTGAATTGTATGGCCAGTGACGGTGTCAAAAAAGGATACGACATTACGCAACTCAATGCCGTACGAACTATTTGTAAAGTGCCGTTGATTGCTTCTGGCGGTGCGGGAAAACCAGAACACTTCACTGAAGTATTCAATACTGCACAAGTAGATGGCGCACTGGCGGCCAGCGTGTTTCATAGCGGCAACATTTTGATTCCTGATTTAAAACAATTTTTACGCGACCAACATGTTGAGATTCGGCCATGAACGAATTGGATATAACAAAATTGAATTGGGATAAGAGCACTTCGTCGACTGAACAGTTGTTACCTGCTGTTGTACAAGACGCAAATACCGGCAAAGTATTGATGCTGGGATATATGAATCGCGAGGCATTAAAAGTAACTCAAGCCAGTAAGCAAGTTACTTTCTATAGCCGCAGCAAGCAGCGTCTGTGGACCAAGGGTGAAACCTCCGGCCACATATTACGCTTGGTGGATATTTTCATTGATTGTGATCAAGACACATTGCTTGTCACTGCAAATCCAATCGGTCCTACCTGTCACAACGGCACTGATAGTTGCTTTGGAAATAATGATTTCACTGCCGTAGAAAGTTTGTCGTTTCTTGCAGAGTTGGAATCGGTTATTGCACAAAGAATTGCTGATAAACCAGAGGGAAGTTATACCGCGCGCATTTGGGAAAAAGGCATTACTCGCATGGCACAAAAAGTCGGTGAAGAAGGCGTAGAAGTTGCACTGGCAGCCGCCACACAGAACGACGCAGCATTGATTTCAGAATCTGCCGATTTACTGTATCACTTGGCTTTACTTCTAAAGGGTCGCAATCTGTCATTACAGAATGTAGTGAATGAATTAAAACTGCGGCACGCAGCGAAATCTTAAATCTTATTACAAGCAATTTATTGCATGACAAGTCAACAGACACTTGTCAAGATCATCGCTTTGTATGACACTCGCATTTCATGCCAGCGTTACGCTAGCGATTACAGGGAAAAAATATCCATGTCACGTCACAATCTACCTTGCAATAATCTCCATCACTCACTATTAGACATAGTGTCATTCAAGTCGCTGGTATTCTCACTGGTAGTATGCGCATCACTCACAGCGTGCAGTGGCAGCAGCAATACCTCAAAAGGTGTTATTACATCGGGACCCGTATCGACAACTTATACGCCTGGCACTTTCAGCCCATCAAGTACTTTTGCGAGTCGTTGCAAAACTCCACGGACTGGTATTGATCCCACAACCAATAAGCCCTTTACAGATACGACGGGTTCTGCGACATCGGAAAACTTCTGGCTACGCTCATGGACGCATGAACTTTATCTTTGGTACAGAGAAGTACCCGATCTTAATCCCAATAATTATGCTGATCCTGTTAATGATTATTTCCCATTGCTAAAAACCTCCGCGATGACTCCTTCTAATAAACCGAAAGATAAATTCCACTTTATTAATAAAACGTCGGATTGGATTGCGTTCTCGCAGGGCGGTGTGTCAGCTGGGTATGGCGCTCAGTTTTCCGTGATTCAAGCAGGCACTCCAAGAGTGGTTGTGGTTGCCTATATTGATCCCAACACACCAGCTGCGATGAATAATTTATCGCGTGGCGAGCAAATCATTACCGTTGATGGCGCCGATGTTATTAACGGTAACGATATCGCGACTCTTAACAACGGACTGTTTCCAACTGACATTGGTCAATCACATACCTTTGTATTGCTTGAGCTGGATGGTGTTACTCAACGCACCGTGACCATGACGTCTGCCAATATTACCTCTACGCCGGTTCAACACGCAGGTGTGATTCCAGGCACCAGCGGTCAGGTTGGTTATATTCAATTCAATGACCACATTGCAACTGCAGAACAGGAGTTTATCGATGCAATCAATACATTAAAGACGGCTGGGGTTAGCGATCTGGTTTTGGATATTCGCTATAACGGAGGTGGCTATTTAGATCTTGCGAGTGAAGTGGCTTACATGATTGCGGGTAGCACACGCACTGCCGGAAAGACTTTCGAACAAGCCACTTTTAATGATCAGTATCCTACCAGCATCAATCCAGTCACTGGCGGCAGCAATCCCGCCACACCGTTTCATAACACGACGCAAGGATTTTCCGCCACTGCAGGAATGGCATTGCCTTCGTTGAATTTAGGTCGTGTATTTGTGTTGACTAGCGGTGGTACGTGTTCTGCAAGTGAAGCAGTTATCAATAGTTTGCGTGGCATTAATGTCCAAGTCATTCAGATTGGTTCTACCACTTGCGGCAAACCTTATGGCTTTTTTCCTCAAGACAACTGCGGCACAACTTACTTCACCATCGAATTGAAAGGCACCAACGACATTGGTTTCGGTGATTACACGGATGGCTTCTCACCCGCCAACAGTGCGCCTGCTAACATGGGAGTATCGGTACCGGGATGCTCAGTGGCCGATGATTTTACAC
>JAICKZ010000134.1 GCA_025927665.1 Steroidobacteraceae bacterium
ACGACATTGCAGGGCTTAGGACTTATCTTTCCAGATTGACGGCCAATGAGCGTTTACTTGCCGTGTTGATCTGCAAAATGGATGGTACAACAATCTACAAAACTGAATTGACGCCTCGAGTCTTGAATTGTAAAACGCCGCTGGCGGAAAAAGATAAAAACAATTACCGCATGGAAATGTCATCAGGTTCCATAGAAGTTTCAAGTTTTGAGTTCGACAGCAGTCGTGAAACACCTTATCGATTATTGCTGGTGCACGACATCAGCTACATTGATCGACGTCAGTCAGTTGCACGCAATTATGTGATTGCAGCAGTCGGCTTGTTTGTGACCATGCTGGCATTGTTGGTCGCTTTTGTCACATGGTTGTTGATCAGACGTTGGGTGCGTCTGCTGGTGGGCGATATTCGCGGCCTACGTTTTCTCGACGATGCTGAATCATCATTGATATCGCAGCCAATATTGTCGCAAGTGCGCGAAGTGTTGCGTGAGATCGAACAAAATCAACGCTTGGAAATTGATTTCCATGAAAACTGGACGCCGCAAGCATTGCAACAAGTGGTGCGTGAACACTTAGGTTCTCCAGAAATGTTCGTGGTATCAAATCGTGAACCCTATATTCACAATGCAGGTCCTGACGGGCCGATCGTTCAAGTGCCAGCAAGCGGCATGGTGACTGCGTTGGAACCCATTGTGCGAGCCTGTTCGGGGATATGGGTCGCGCATGGCAGCGGTTCGGCGGATCGCGATGTGGTGGATAAAAATGATTGCGTTCGCGTTCCTCCGGATGAGCCGGCTTATACATTGCGTCGCATCTGGTTGACCAGCGAAGAAGAAGAAGGATTTTATTATGGCTTTTCCAATGAAGGTATGTGGCCGTTGTGTCATCTCACTTATGTGCGCCCCGCGTTTCGCGAAACGGATTGGCATCAATATCAACAGGTGAATAAAAAATTCGCTGATGCATTAGCGCGTGAATCGCGTACGAATCAACCCGTGATCCTGATTCAAGATTATCACTTTGCATTGTTGCCTCGTCTGTTGCGTGAACGAAAACCTTCAGCAACCATTCTAATGTTCTGGCACATACCATGGCCCAATCCAGAAACTTTCGGTATTTGCCCATGGAAGGATGAGTTGCTGCAATACATGTTGGCGGCGAATGTGCTTGGTTTTCATACGCGCTATCATTGTCAGAATTTTCTGGCGACAGTGGATCGTTTTGTTGAATGTCAAATTGATCATGAACATATGACAGTGACATTGAAAGGACATGTTTGCCAAGTCGCCTCATATCCTATTTCAATTGAATGGCCGCCACGTTGGCTGGCGCGGTTACCAGCGATTGAAATTTCACAGGCGACCGTACGTGAACGTTATGCCATTGCCAAAGACGTACAGGTGATACTAGGCGTTGAACGTTGGGATTTCACCAAAGGTATTGTTGAGCGCTTCCAGGCGCTCGAAGCGCTATTGGAACATGAACCAAATTTGATTGGAAAAATAACGCTGTTACAGATTGCAGCGCCTTCTCGGAGTAAGTTGCCTGCATACCAAGCATCGCAACAACAAACACTTGCAGAAGTGCAACGTATCAATGACCGATTTGCGACGACCGAATGGCAGCCGATTGTATTAATCAATAAACATCAGGAACCTGAACAAGTCTTCGAACTGTATCGTGCAGTTAATATTTGCCTGGTGAATAGTTTGCACGACGGAATGAATCTGGTTGCCAAGGAATTTGTCGCGGCGCGTGATGATGAAGATGGCGTGTTGATACTCAGCACCTTTGCTGGCGCTTCGCGTGAGTTATCTGAAGCGTTGTTGATTAATCCTTACAATGTAGGAGAAACAGCCGCAGCCATTAATACCGCAATGCGGATGTCTCGCGAAGAACGACATCAGCGAATGAAGTTAATGAGGTTGGTTGTCAAGGAAAACAATGTCTATCGTTGGGCGGGCCGCATGTTAATGAGTGCCGCACGTATTCGACAACAACAGGCACTCAAGAAACTATCTTCGATGCGGTTGCGATAAGCAAGGGTGTTGCGAACTTGCAGTTGGTTTCAACACAAGCTCAAGATTATCATGCTTGAGTTTTTCGATTGCGCTCGCACAGCCACGCGATGACGGCAGAGACATCGTTAAATTGATAACGCGCGGCAGATTTCACTAAAGAGCCGACGCGCACTGAATAGCCGCCGAGTGCGTTGACTGCGATGAAGCCATCTTCATCGGTGATGTCGTCACCGACAAATACTGGTGCCTTGCCTGCGAAAGGCGCTTCGGTCATGAATGACTCGATTGCAATCTTCTTTGAATAACCTCTGGGCGCAATTTCCAGTACGCACTTCCCAGAGCGGAGTACGAACTGATCGGCAATGGGTTGGACCAGTTTGCTCATGATGTCATAGGCTGCCGACTCACAGTGAGGAGCCAATCGATAGTGAAGCGCCAATGCAACGGTTTTGTCTTCCAGCAGCACGCCTTCATGTGTTAATTGAAATTCATGTAGTGCGCGCCGCGCTTCATTGAGCAGGGAAGCATCAACGTGCGGCTTAGTAACATGCCCGCGTGCATCGCGTCGCTCCAGACCATGCTGGCCAGCCGCAGGAAAAATCCATGGTGAAAACAATCTATCCAATTCATTGATGGTCCGGCCACTCACCAAGGCTAATGCACCGTTCATACGCTCCAGCGTCTCGTGTAAAGCATCGCAAAGCGCAGCAGGAACATTTACATCGGTAGGACGTGGCGCAATTTCCAGCAGCGTGCCATCGACATCCAAGAACAACGCAATGTTTTGCTCTGGAATAAAAGTGTTGTGCAGTGTCACGCCCATATCTTATACAACTTGGCCGTATATAATCTAATCATGATACTCAGTTTCTTGTTGCGACATTTTCAGTGAGTAAATGATAGAGCCAAGCCGCTGTCAATGTGTTTACAGATGCATGCAGTTGTCATTGGTATTCCATTGACCGAAGTGCTGTATCAAGGTGAACTTCGAAATCGTTATCACCTGGCGGCGCTCACAGTGCTAGAATCCGCGCCGCAATTGCATTCCAGTCAAATATTTTACGCTGATGGCACAATCATATAACGCAGCCGATATCGAAGTTTTAAGTGGCCTTGACCCGGTACGTCGTCGTCCGGGCATGTATACCGACACCAGTCGTCCCAATCACTTGGCGCATGAAGTGGTTGATAACTCAGTGGATGAAGCATTGGCGGGTCACGCGAGAAAAATCCAAGTCACGGCATACAAAGATGGTTCGCTGGAAGTAATCGATGATGGCCGCGGTATGCCAGTGGATATTCATCCCAAAGAAAAAGTAAGTGGTGTGGAATTGATTCTTACGCGCTTGCATGCGGGCGGAAAATTTTCTGATAAGAATTATGAGTTCAGTGGTGGCCTGCATGGTGTTGGTGTGTCGGTCGTTAATGCATTGTCCAAATTGTTAGAATGTCGGGTGCGTCGCGGCGGCAAGGAATACTTCATCAGTTTTGCAGATGGCCATATCAAGTCAAAATTAAAAGTAGTAGGCGATGTTGGCAAGAATAACACCGGCACCACCGTGCGTTTTTGGCCTGATGCGAAATATTTCGAGACCCACAATTTTGCAGTTCCAAAGCTTAAGCATGTGTTACGGGCTAAAGCGGTGTTATGCCCTGGGTTGCATATCAGTTTTTTTCACGAAGCCAGTGGTGAAAAAGAAGAGTGGCAATACACAGGAGGTATCAATCAATATTTATTGGAAAGCTTGGGCAACGGTGAATGGTTACCACCAGAGTTATTTACCGGCAAGGTCGAAGGTCAACTTGAAGGAGCTGAATGGGCAGTGGCATGGCGCATAGATAGTGAAGAGCGCATCGAAGAAAGCTATGTCAATCTTATTCCCACGGTTCAAGGTGGCACACATGTCAATGGATTGCGATTGGGGTTGACGGATGCGTTGCGTGAATTTTGTGAATTTAGAAATCTATTGCCGCGTGGCATCAAGCTTGCGCCAGAAGATGTATGGGATGGTGTAAGTTTTGTGCTCTCTACAAAAATGAAGGAGCCACAGTTTGCGGGACAAACCAAGGAACGTCTTTCATCGCGCGAAGCGGCTGCATTTGTATCGGGTGTGGTGAAAGATCAACTTGCACTTTGGCTGAATCAACATCCGGATTCCGGTGAAAAGATTGGACAGTTAGCCATTACCTCTGCGCAAGCAAGACTTAAAGCATCCAAAGTGGTGGCCCGCAAACGTTCTGTTAACGGACCTGCATTGCCTGGTAAATTGTCTGATTGCACCGCGCAAGATCCAGAACGCGGCGAATTGTTTTTGGTAGAAGGTGATTCTGCAGGTGGTTCGGCGAAACAAGCACGTAATCGCGAGTTTCAAGCAGTGATGCCACTGCGTGGAAAAATTCTCAATACATGGGAAGTGGAATCAACACAGGTATTGCAGTCGCAAGAAGTTCACGACATTGCCGTAGCTTTGGGTGTTGATCCTGGTTCAGACAAGATCGATGGTCTGCGTTATCACAAAGTTTGCATTCTTGCCGATGCAGATTCGGATGGCTTGCACATAGCAACTTTGTTGTGTGCGTTGTTCTTGCGCCATTTTCGTCCCTTGGTGATCGCAGGTCATGTACATGTGGCCATGCCACCCTTGTTTCGCGTTGATGTAGGCAAACAAGTGTATTACGCGTTGGATGAAGCAGAGAAGCAGGGCATTCTTGATCGTGTTGCAGCCGAGAATTCGCGTGCCAAGCCAAACGTAATGCGCTTCAAAGGTCTGGGTGAAATGAATCCGTTGCAACTACGTGAGACCACCATGGCACCGGAAACGCGTCGTTTAGTGCAACTGACCATTGAAGCCGCTGACGATACTGATCAAATGCTCGACATGTTGCTTGCGAAGAAACGAGCGAGTGATCGACGTGAATGGTTAGAGAGTAAGGGTAATTTGGCGCAGCTATAAACCCCGCATCTAAAGTACCGTGTTCCGCGAAATTTGTTGAGCTTTACATTTGCGTTGAAAATATTCCGTTCATGGTGAGCTTGTCGAACCATTCATCAAATTCGAAAATTCGAATGAATCCTTCGACAAGCTCAAGATGAACGGTTAATACTGGGTTCCCGCTTTCGCGGGAACGACAGCATCAACAAATCGATGCTTGATTCATTAGAGAATATTATTTCATGACACCAACACAACCCGTACTAGACTTCGAAGGTATCGAACGTCAATCGTTACGTAACTTTACGGAAAAAGCTTATCTCGATTATTCGATGTACGTGATTCTTGATCGCGCCTTGCCACATGTCGGCGATGGCTTAAAGCCGGTGCAACGTCGCATTGTGTATGCGATGAGTGAGTTGGGATTATCAGCAACTGCAAAGCCAAAAAAATCTGCACGTACCATTGGTGATGTGATCGGTAAGTTTCATCCTCATGGTGATAGTGCGTGCTATGAAGCAATGGTGCTCATGGCGCAACCATTTTCATATCGCTATCCATTGGTCGATGGACAAGGTAATTTTGGTTCGCCCGATGATCCAAAATCATTCGCAGCAATGCGTTATACCGAATCGAAGCTGACTAGGTACGCTGCATTATTATTATCAGAGTTAGGGCAGGGTACCGTAGATTGGTCACCGAACTTCGATGGTACCATGGAAGAGCCCATTCTACTGCCAGCACGTGTGCCCAATTTGTTATTGAATGGAACCACCGGTATTGCCGTAGGTATGGCCACCGATATTCCGCCGCACAATTTGCGCGAAGTGGTCAGTGCTTGTATACGCTTGATCGATGAGCCAGATTTATCCGTGCGCGAATTGTGTCGAACTATTAAAGGACCGGACTTGCCAACAGGGGGTGAAATTGTAACTCCCAATAGTGAGCTTAAGAATATATACGAATCTGGCAATGGCACTTTCAAAGCGCGCGCTGTATATGAAATTGAAGATGGTGAGATTATCATCACTGAATTGCCATACCTTGTCTCAGGTTCGAAGATACAAGAACAGATTGCGGCGCAAATCAATAACAAGAAGTTGCCAATGGTCACGGATATTCGTGATGAATCTGATCATGAGTTTCCTACCCGCATTGTTATTTCGCCACGCTCAAATCGCGTTGAAATCGAACCGTTGATGGCGCATCTGTTTGCAACGACTGATTTAGAACGCACTTATCGAGTCAATCTCAATGTAATTGGATTGGATGGTCGACCTCGTGTCATGGATTTGAAGAGCATGCTCACGGAGTGGTTGGAGTTTCGGACCACGACAGTTAAGCGTCGCTTGAACTGGCGCTTGGAAAAAGTTGCAGCACGCTTACATATACTGGATGGTTTATTGATTGCATATTTGAATCTTGATGAAGTGATTCGCATCATTCGTCGTGAAGATGAACCTAAGCCTGCTTTGATTGCGCGATTCAAACTTTCTGAGATTCAAGCCGAAGCCATTCTCGAAACCAAGTTGCGGCACTTAGCTAAGCTTGAAGAAATGAAGATTCGTGGCGAGCAAGATGAACTCTCTAAAGAGCGCGACGAGTTGACCAAGTTATTAGGTAGTGCCGCTAAACTTAAAAAACTCATTAAAGATGAACTGACAATTATCGCCGAAGAATATGGTGATAAGCGCCGCAGCAAAATTGTTGAACGTGCGGCTGCACAAGCCATTGATGAAACGGAACTCGTCGTCAGCGAGCCAGTTACAGTGGTGTTGTCTGCTCGTGGTTGGGCACGTGCCGCAAAGGGTCATGAAATTGATCCACGTTCACTGAGTTATAAAACGGGTGATGAATTCAAAGCCGCGGCCAAGGGCAAGAGTACTCAACAAGTTGTGTTCCTGGACAGCACCGGCCGCACTTACAGTGTGCTCGCGCATACCTTACCTGCAGCGCGTGGTCATGGTGAACCGTTATCGGGTCGCATCGATCCGCCGGATGGCGCAACGTTCTCTGGCATTATGATTGGTGAACCAAGTGATCGTTGGGTGCTTGCATCCGATGCAGGTTATGGTTTTGTGGTAAAGCTTGAAGAGCTTTATGCCAGCAAGCGTGCGGGTAAGTTAGTATTGAATGTGCCCGATGGTGCTACTGCATTGATTCCAGCTTATGTGCCAGAACATGACAAAGCGCTGATCTGTGCGGTGAATAATGATGGAAAATTATTGGTATTCCCGGTGAAAGATTTGCCCGAGTTGGCGAAAGGCAAAGGTAATAAAATATTTGGTATCGATAGCAAACGATTTGATACGCGCGAAGAATTTATGGTGGGCATTACGGTGGTGGCACCAGAACAATCGTTATTGATTTGGTCAGGAGAACGAAAAATGACTCTCAAATATGCCGACCTCAAAGAATATCGCGGTGAACGTGCACAACGTGGCGGAGTGTTGCCACGTGGTTGGAGAAAAGTTGAGCGCATTGAAGTTGAGTGATAGCAAGGTGCTGAGCAAAAATTATCTGTCCTTCTTACGGAATCGGTTGTTCGCTCACGATAAAGTCAGTTCGATAAATTTTTGACACTCCAGCGAAAGAGCCCGCACTTCCGTTGGTGGCCGACATGCCGAATTGAAAACCGTCGATATAAAATTGCGAGAGCCCATCGGCCGAAAAGCGACCATTGAGTTTTTCAATGATCAGACTTCCATTCACCCACACTCGGGCGATACCGTCGCTGGTGTTGGGAGTATTGAGCTTCAATTCATATTCAATCGTGTATTCAGTAGCCCGCTGAAAGTTGAAGGGCACGGCCTGAATGGTGGCCGAGTCACCTGTGGACTGCGGATAAGAGGCTCCGCCCTGAAGATAAAATCCAGCTTTGGTGGCGTTATCGATACCGGTTGTGTTTTGACCAATTTCAGTGCCAAATCCCGAATAAATATCGAGGAGCGTTCCGCCCACATCACCGGCACGATAGCATTTGAAACGAATATCTTTTGTTGTGCCGAAATCGAAAGTGGCCGAGCGATATTCTTTCCACTGAAAATAGAGATGAGTTTTACCCGCAGGTATTCCATATAGAAGCACGTCTTCGTCTTCATTATTGACGTATTGGTTCATGTAAGCATTTTTAGTGGTGTCGGCAGGATAGGGTTCGATATCAACGTGACCATTGGGAGTATCAAGAAGCTCAAATGGCCCATTCGTTACAAGTTCATTGCGTAATACATTGAGATTGGTTGTCGCTGTATATTCGGTAAAATTCTCAATGCCAAAGAGATAAGTAATCGGAGTTTCCATCGTTACAGTCGCTGACGCGGTAGCTGAGCCACCTGATCCGACGCAAGTAACTGAATAGGTCGTTGTGGCCATGACATTTACTGATTGTGTTCCTGAAATTGCATTCCCATTTATAGAAAACCCTGTGCCCATACAAGAGGCAGCATTTGTCGAAGTCCAATTCAAAGTGCTCGAACCTGCAGCCGACAATGAAGTAGGATTTGCCGAAAGTGTTACTGTCGGTGCAATAGTACTTGACGTCGAAGAAAAGGCGCTGCTAATACTACTTTTAGAACTCGATGCCGATGACGATATGCTGCTTGTCACGCTACTCGTACT
>JAICKZ010000006.1 GCA_025927665.1 Steroidobacteraceae bacterium
ACAAAGCGTGTTGCGGGACGCGCGTATAACTCTTCGGGACGACCTACTTCCAGCAAACGACCCAGGTTCATCACACCGATACGATCGGCAAGTGCGAAGGCCTCTTCTTGATCGTGGGTAACCAGAATGGTGGAAATTTTCAGTTCGCGTTGCACCTGGCGAATGGTACGACGTAACTCTTCGCGAATCTTTGCATCCAGTGCGCCAAAGGGTTCATCCATCAATAACACTTGAGGTTTATGTGCCAGTGCACGCGCAACAGCAACACGTTGTTGTTGACCGCCAGACAGTTGAGTAGGTAAACGATCATCCATGCCTTCAAGCGCCACCAATCGCAGTAATTCTTTGCGACGTTCGCGACGCTCTGTTGCTTTGACGTTGCGTACCCGCAGTGCAAATTCAATATTGTCGGCAACACTCATGTGTTTGAACAACGCGTAATTCTGGAATACCAGTCCAACTTCGCGCTTGCGTGGCGACATGTGGGTTACATCGCGATTGTGCAGGGAGATGCGGCCGTGATCAACGCCGGTCAAGCCGGCAATGGCGCGTAACAACGTGCTTTTGCCGCTGCCACTGGCGCCGAGTAACACAAAAAATTCACCATCACCGACGTCCAACGATACATCGTTCACGACAGGCGTGTTTTGATAGCGTTTGGTGACTTGATCAAGTGTTATAGACATTAGGTGCTCAGGCGGCAAAACGATTCGCATGCTACCGTGAGAAGGGTTGCATTGTCAGTTATGGCGTGGTTATAAACAGGTAACAAAAGATCTGGATATGAGCCGATCTCTAAGTGTTTGTCACAACGATTACAAGCATTGCTTTATACGGGAGAGGCAATTGAGGTCATAGAGAAGTTTGCGAACAGATGACAGTTTATTTAAGAATTCAGTCTCAATCTGTCACTTCGCTAGAATACCGCCACTGTTGTTTGTCGATCGACGTTAACGTGCGCAACGTATTTACTTCTGTCCCTCTATTTTTATCATTGCTTACTGCATCGCAACTTGTGCTTACCGGATGCGTAAAAGTAAATACGCCGGTATCAGGTGAGTATCGCGTCGCGATTTCCCTGTCAGACGGTATCGTGCCGCTTCCGTTACAGATTAGTAATAACGGCGGTCATACACAACTTGTCGTGGTTAATCAAACGGGATCGACACCTGCATCTAATGTGCGAATTGTGAATGGCATATTGACGGCAACGTTACCGGATGAAATCGGTGAACTACATGCCAAGTTTGATTCTCATGGAATGGCAGGAGAACTTTGGTTGGATAGCGCTACGAAATTGAAATTACCTTTTACTGCCACACTCAACGCACGGTATCGATTCTTTGAAAAGTCATTGACCGACAATGTCGATGCGTCGGGTCGCTGGGCAATTCTCACTGATTCGGCAACGGTGAATACAGAGAATATGCAGATGACGCTCACGCAGTTTCATGATGTCATTGATGGTGAGTTGAAATCCGCCAATCATAAGTGGAAGGTTATTGGCCAGGCACACGGTGATGACGTATTCATCGCGGCTTTGGGTGCCAATCAAATATGGTTATTGAAAGGTGGCTTCAATCAGCAAGGCGTGTTGGTAGGACAGTTATGGCACAATAGTGATGCTGTGATTCATTGGCACGCTGTGCATGTTGACGCCTCCAGTGATAATCAATCCGAACCTCTACCGCCCATCACGTTGCCATGGCCAGTACCAACCCGATAAGCGAGCCGTTATGCCATCGTTTGATATTGTTTCCGAACTCGATCAGCACGAAGTGGTCAATGCAGTGGATCAAGCCACGCGTGAAGTAGATACTCGCTTCGATTTTCGTGGCAGCGACGCCAAGTTCGAATTAAAAGACAAAGTAATTACGTTGCATGCGAAATCCGATTTTCAATTAAAGCAAATGCTGGATATCTTGAAGCTGCGACTAAGCAAGCGTGGTATCGATGTGCAATGTATGAAAGTGGATGACCCTATTGTTAACCTGCAAGATGCAAGACAGGTGATTACTTTGCGCGAAGGGATTGATGCCGAGTTGGGTAAGAAAATACAACGCATGATTAAAGATTCGAAAATAAAAGTGCAAGCCGCGATTCAAGACAAACAATTGCGCGTCACGGGTAAAAGCCGCGATGATCTACAATCAATCATGGCTATGGCTCGCGGCGCTAAATTAGACATGCCACTGCAGTTCACGAATTTTCGCGACTGAGTTTTATATAGGGGATTGCCTGTACATACATCACCCGCGTGGATTCAGTATTTGCGCTTACCCTGACGGAAGTGATGAAAGAAAAATGATGACTTCGCAAAAAAAAGCCTGTGTGATCTTTATGAAGTGTCAAAAAGCGCATTAATTACTGCATTTGTTAAAAGAATTGCAGTTTGCGCTTGCCTTAACTTGCAAAGCCCTGCTAGATTCCGCCCATGCGTAACCACCAGCAACCAATGAATCAACTGCCCCGTCGCGGCAGCTCGTTGCTGGGTGCGCGCCTGCACCTGCGTCGCTAGACGCACATCAAATATGTTTGCGCCCATTGGCGCCGCCTGTAAATTCTTTTCCATTTTTGTTTTGCATGAATCATTCATGTTG
Organism: Steroidobacteraceae bacterium; assembly: GCA_025927665.1. Taxonomy (GTDB): domain Bacteria; phylum Pseudomonadota; class Gammaproteobacteria; order Steroidobacterales; family Steroidobacteraceae; genus CAILZL01. Next base: position 2,601 of record JAICKZ010000006.1, read on the forward strand.
TGGGAGTTACACATGTTGCAACAACCGTCATCCAAGTATCGTGCATTTGCGCCGATAAAATTACGCGACCGCACTTGGCCCAACGCTGTTATCACACAGCCGCCGATGTGGTGCAGTGTTGATTTACGCGATGGCAATCAAGCCTTGATCGAACCCATGGACGCCGCACGTAAACGGCAAATGTTTGAGCTGTTGGTGCAAACTGGGTTTAAAGAAATTGAAGTGGGCTTTCCCGCTGCATCACAAACTGATTTTGATTTTTTGCGGCAACTGATCGAAGACAAACTTATTCCTGATGATGTCACCATTCAGGTGTTGACGCAGGCGCGGCCTGAATTGATTGCACGTTCTTTTGAAGCATTACGCGGTGCACGACGGGCCATCATGCACTTGTATAATTCCACTTCAGTAGTGCAACGCAAAGTGGTCTTCAATCTGGATAAACCAGGCATTGTTGATATTGCCGTGCGTGGTGCCAAATGCGTTTTGCAACATGCACAATCACAACCTGAAACTGAGTGGCTGTTTCAGTACAGTCCGGAAAGCTTCACCGGCACTGAACTGGAGTTTGCAGTTGATATATGTAATGCAGTCAATGCAGTGTGGCAACCCACGCCACAACATAAAGTAATTCTTAACTTGCCTGCCACTGTCGAGATGGCGACTCCCAATGTCTATGCAGATCAGATTGAATGGTTCTGTCGCCATATCAAGCAAAGGGATAGTGTGATCATCTCATTGCATCCACACAATGATCGCGGCACTGCGGTTGCGGCGGCGGAGCTAGGCATGATGGCGGGTGCAGATCGAGTTGAAGGCACATTGTTCGGCAATGGTGAACGCACTGGCAATGTGGACATCGTGACCTTGGCGTTGAATATGTATACACAAGGTTTGCATCCACAGCTTGATTTCTCGAATATTAATGCGGCTGCGCGCACAGTGGAGCATTGCAATCAATTGCCCATTCATCCACGTCATCCTTATGTGGGCGATTTGGTATTCACCGCTTTCTCTGGTTCGCACCAAGATGCGATTCGCAAAGGCTTTGCAGCACGTAAGGAAAATGATCTCTGGGAAATTCCTTACTTGCCTATTGATCCACGCGATGTAGGTCGCACTTATGAATCCGTTATTCGCGTGAATAGTCAGTCGGGCAAAGGTGGTATTGCGTACTTGTTGGAACGTGACTATGACTTGTCCCTGCCGCGCCGATTGCAGATAGAGTTTTCGCAAGTCGTGCAAGGTGTGACGGATGCAACGGGCAAGGAACTTAATTCCGAAGAGATCTGGTCATTGTTTGAACGTGAGTATCTCAAGCAACAAGCGGCATACGAATATCGATCGCATCAATTGATGACTGAACAGGATGGTAGCGACCATGAACGTCTTTCGATCAAGCTCAGTTATCAAGGACAGGGCGCAGTATTCAATGGTCGTGGCAATGGTCCTATCAATGCATTGATAGATGCATTGGGTTTGCCGTGCGATGTATTGTCCTATGAAGAACGTTCAGTCGGTTCTGGCAGTGACGCCAAGGCCGTTACTTTTGTAGAGATAACCACACCATCACGCGTCACTCTGTTTGGTGTTGGTATGCACGGCAACATCGTTACTGCATCGTTGCTTGCAGTGTTGAGTGCAGTTAATCGCGCACTAAGAATTAAAGCACTAAGCGATGCAATGCCAGTGGCTGGAATGACTTTGCGTTGATACTCTGCTGATTGATTATTCAGAGCAGCAATCTTGAATCGTAAGTTAAAGCCTGTATTGAAGGGTACAGGCTTTTTTATCGAGCATCTAAATCTAAATATTGATAATAATCGACGTTTGAATGACCGACATGGGAGATAACAATGCCTTCTATTCATTATTTGTCTCGTATTTTGATGAGCACCATTGCAGTACTTGCTATAGCCCTATTCGTGCCAGAGAGGATTTTGGCAGCAGCAGTCGGTACCACGGCCTTTGGAAGCAGCGCATTGAAATCCAATACCGTAGGCATATATAACGCTGCCTTCGGTGATTCGGCGCTTCTTTCCAATATTTCAGGGGATAATAATACGGCAAATGGATTTCATTCGCTTTATGCCAATACTACAGGCAGTTACAATACTTCTAGTGGAGCCCTTTCGCTTAGTGCCAACCTCGATGGCTTTTTAAACACTGCCACGGGTGCATATTCACTTTTCTTCAACACTAACGGCAGTTACAACACAAGCGATGGCTCTTTTTCACTTTATTCTAATGTTGGTGGTAGTGAGAACACCTCTATCGGATATCAAGCGCTTTACGCTAATACCTTCGGTAATAGAAATATTGCTTTAGGGGTCTACGCTCTCTCCTCCAACGATACCGGTAGTGATAACACGGCGATTGGATATCAATCACTTAATAATAATGACATTGGTTTTGAAAACATTGCCATTGGCATGCAAGCGCTTTACAACAATACTAACGGTGATGAAAATGTTGCGCTTGGATGGCAAGCGCTTTATAACAACACCATTGGTAGTATAAATACGGCTCTAGGAACATTTGCGCTTACCGCTAATACGAGTGGTAATTTTAACGTCGCGATTGGCGACAATGCGCTAAAGAGTAACACGACTGGCTATTCCAATACCGCAGATGGAGTTATTGCACTTCAGAACAATACTACTGGATGGAATAACACAGCTATAGGGCGTTACGCGCTTTCGGGTAATGTTTCCGGTCATAACAATGTTGCAGTGGGTTTCGAAGCCGGATTTGCCATTAAAGGTAGCGACAATATCGATATTCAGAATTCTGGTGATAGTGGGGACAATAACACCATCCGTATTGGCCAAGGTCAAACCATAACATTCATTGCGGGTATTTCAGGAAGAACAGTGAATAATGGAGTGCAGGTTTATATCAATCCAGATGGACAACTCGGCACGTTCACTTCGTCGCAGCGTTTCAAGAAAGATATCAAATCGATCGATGGCGTCAGTGACAAGCTGTTGCAACTACGGCCAGTGTCATTTATCTACAAAGAAGATACCACCAACGAATTGCAATACGGATTGATTGCCGAAGAAGTCGCAAAGGTGTATCCAGAATTGGTGCAATACGATGAAGAAGGCAAACCATTTACCGTTTACTATCACTTGCTGACGCCGCTGTTATTAAGTGAGTTGCAGAAAGAACATGCGGCAATCAAAACACAGCAAGAAGAAATTAATACACAACAAGAAAAAATTGACACGCAGCAAGTGGCGATATCAACTCTTACTCAGCAACATGCTGAGATGCTTGCATTATTGCAGCAACAGCAACAACAGTATGGTGCTGAGATAGCTGCATTACGACAAAAATTAAATCAGATGGATGACGTGTTGCAAACAAGTGATTTCGGCCATCAATCTGCTGCTAAAGTAGCAATGACCTCACATCATTAATAGTGCCGAAAGTGCAACTGCCCTGTATCGACAGATACGGGCAGTTGCTCGTTGCAGAAGATGCGCGAGAGTATTGGGGAATCGCCGATTACTTCAGTAAATCACTATCCTGCAATATATCTTTCCAGTTGCGCAATGGTTTGTTGCTGCTCATCAATCACGGCCTTGACAAGATCACCAATCGAAATCATGCCGATGAGTTTGTCATGGTCCATCACAGGCATATGGCGAAAACGTTTTTCCGTCATCATCTGCATGCAGAAGTGCACAGTATCATCGGGTCGCACCGTTAATACTTCTGTTGTCATGATTTCTTGCACCTGCGTATCGGCAGAAGACTTGCCATGCAGAATGATTTTGCGTGCATAGTCACGTTCAGTAATGATGCCAATCAATTGCTCACCTTGCATGACCGGCAATGCACCGATATGTTTTTCGGCCATCAAGCGAACCGCATCTAGTACGGATTGGGTGGCTTCAATAGTCCACACCTGCATCAGCTTGCCTTTTTCTGCGAGTAAATGAAGTACGCGCAACATAATCGGCCTCCACGTTTTAGGTGTCTTGACCGATTCTACTCGTCTCGAGACAAACTATGATAAGTGGCAATTACATACAAGGTAGTCAATTAAGCATGCGGATTGGCCGACATGATTTGTTGCTCTGCTAAAAGAGTCAGTTGATTTGAGTTTACGCACCTTGAGCGTACGCATAGTAGAAGAAATTAGGTGTAATTTCCACGGTCGTTCTCACAGTGATGGTGAGAAGTGCCAAGCATGTACCATGCCAGTTACGATTGCATGACCGAGATTCGTTGATCGTCTTGTTTCTAGTGAAAGCTCAAATGGTCTTTAAGTGAGCGAATACATGAGCGAAGTGCACTTCGCTCATTTGGCATTAAGAAAAAAGTTAATGATGATGTCCGCCGGGACCATGCACATGACCATGTGATAGCTCTTCCTTACTTGCCTGACGTACTTCAACGATCTCTACCGCAAAGTGCAGGGTTTGATCTGCCAATGGATGATTGCCATCGACCGTAATCGTATCATCAGCGACTTTGGTCACCGTCACTGTGCGTGGTCCATGATTCGAATCAGCATGAAATTGCATGCCAACCTCAATTTTTGGTACGCCTTCGAATGCGCTACGTGGCACATCCTGAATCAGATCTGTATTGCGTACCCCATATCCTTCTTCTGGTGGAATACTGACGGACAATGAATCGCCAACTTTTTTGCCTTCCAACGCTTTTTCCAGTCCGACGACCAAATTGCCATGACCTTGCAGATAAACCAATGGATCAGAACCGTCCGATGAATCCAATACCTCACCCGCGTCGTTCTTCAATGTATAGTGAATATGCACAACGGCATTCTTGGCGATTTGCATGATGAAGCTCCGTGGTAAAGGCGTCAGCAATCTTCAGCTCGATGACGCTTGATATAGATGAATACATTATACATTAATGTTGTGATTCAATTTAATTTCATCGCTATGCAGCCGCGAAATCTTAAATCACAGGCAGTACTTGCCTGAATATAAATTTCAATATCCTGATGTTGAATCCCCAACTAATCAGCCATAAGTTGTATCGACTGACAAAAGGTGATGAGTAAGTGTGAATCGCGCAACGTCAGTTTTTAGACACAGATTTTTCAGAATGACACTTACACCGATGGCCGTTCTAATAACGTCTTTAGTCGTGTGAGATATTTGCGGTTGCTGTGTGCAACAGCAACCGTTACTAAAGGCGAAAGCCAATTTATCGCTCCTTTTGGGAAGCTGCAACTACGCAGTGTCATACGCGTACCACCCAATTCTGCGGGACTCCAACTATAGGCATACAGCATTGGAAACGCGCCATTCTTGGTGCGCATGATCAGTCGTTCACTGGGGACGAATTCCACCACCTCATAAACATGAATCACTTTTTGCCCAAGCAAACGCTTAACAAATGCAATACGAGTGCCGGCACGTAATGGACGAGGTGTTTTCCATTCCACCGATTTGACGTTCGAGCGCCACTTCGGCACGTTATCCGGATTGGTGGAAAATGCGGCCACTTCCGGTACCCATTTGTTAATTACAATTTCGGTGGTGACATCAACCGACATGATCAAATCCTGTATGTTTGATTATTGATGAACTTGAGTTGATGCATTGCATTGTTGTAATTCATTGAGCAGTTGTGCGAGCACGTAACTTACTGTGGCGATATCCATAGGTGAAGTAAATAATAAAACCGATAATTGCCCAACCGACTAAGCGAATAACGTTTGGCCAACCCAGGCTTAATGCCATACCACCGCATACCGCCACGCCAGATAATGAAATAATCCAAATTGCTGGAACACGAAACGGACGTTCGAGCTCAGGCTTCGTGTAACGCAGCACTAGCACGCCGATACAGACCACCACGAAAGCGCACAAGGTTCCGACGGATACCAACTCTGCCAATAAACCAATTGGAAATACACCAGCAATGGGTGCGGCAACTAACGTTGTAATGATGGTAGCAACGTGAGGCGTTTTGAATTTAGCGTGTACATTACCGAGTGAGCTATAGATCAATCCATCCTTGGCCATCGCATAAAAAATGCGTGTTTGCGCCAGCATCATGCAGAGAATAACCGATGAGAGTCCGGCAAGTGCGCCGAAAATTACCCAGTTGACTAACCATTTAAGTTCGGGATGTGCCATCAATGCGGTCGCGACGGGTGCCGCATCGTTCAGCTGCAAATAGGGCATCAGACCAGTCAACACGCCGGACATTAATATATACAGTATGGTGCAAATGATGAGACTGGCCATGATGCCAATCGGCACATCTCGTTGTGGATTCTTTGCTTCTTGTGCTGCAGTAGAAACAGCATCAAAGCCGATATAGGCGAAGAAGATTATCGGTGCTGCACGAAAAATTCCGCTCCAACCAAATTGTCCCCATGTACCCGTATTAGGTGGAATGAATGGATGCCAATAACCTGGCATCACGTACATCGCACCGAATCCAATAACTGCCAATACAATGCTTACCTTGACGGCCACAATAATATTATTGACAAGCGCTGATTGCCGAATGCCGATATACAAAATGAAGCCAATGATGAGAACGATTAAGACCGCAGGCAAATTGATGTACGCACCCGTCAAAGTAAAATAAGTTTCTTCATCAAAGGAAACGGGCGCATGAGTCAGATTGTCTGGAAAATAAGGCAGATTCAAAGATTGAAATAATTTACCTAGATAGCGTGACCATCCTACTGCGACCGTTGACGCGGCGAAAAGATATTCAATAATCAAATCCCAGCCAATAAACCAGGCGACGAATTCTCCCAATGTTGCGTAAGAATACGAGTAAGCGCTGCCTGCGACGGGAATCATCGACGCAAATTCGGCGTAACACAACCCTGCGAAAATGCAGCCAAAGCCCGCAAGAATGAACGACAACACAATTGCTGGGCCTGCATGTTGTGCAGCAGCAGGTCCGGTTAATACAAAAATTCCGGTGCCTATTACACCACCAATACCAATTGAAGTGAGTGCCAAAGGACCTAAAGTGCGCTTGAGTTCTTGCAGTTGCCCGGCATCAACAAAGTCTTTTATCGACTTGGTAATAAACAAATCATTGGCCATGTCTTATCCCGAATGTTGGTCTGGTTATAAATTATTCTGTTGCATAGAAGGAGCGGCGGCTAAGCATAGTCTGGTTGGTTACCCGACCGCCACTTAATATTGCAACCAATGCTGGGTAATTGATCGGCGTTGAGAGTTGATCCTGACAATAATGCATCAGTGGCGGCACGCAGATCCGCGCCAGTAACAGGTTGACCATTGCCCGGTCGACTGCTATCGAATTGCCCACGATAGATCAATAAAAAATTGCCATCGAATAAATAGAAATCGGGTGTACATGCAGCACGGTATGCTTGAGCGATAGCTTGTGTTTCATCAAGCAGATAAGGAAATATGTAACCCGCGCTTTGTGATTCTTCCTTCATACCAGCGGGGCCATCTTGCGGATAGCTTTGAATATCGTTTGAATTGATCGCAACCACGGCGATGTCTTTACTTTGGTAGTCGCGAGCAAACTTGGCGAACTCACCGCGTACATGTTTAACGAAGGGGCAATGATTACAAATGAAAGCAATGATCAAGCCTTTTGCGGATTTGAAATCACTTAAGTGATGCACTTTTCCATTGAAATCTGGCAACGAAAAATCAGGTGCTTTAGTGCCGAGTGCGAGCATCGTGGAATTTTTGGCAACCATTATTAATACTCCTGAAATTGTCGTTTAAGTTTTTCTTTCACTTTGAACTTAGCTCAGCTGAACTTAACCCAGAAAAGGAAGCATATTGCGAAAGGCTTTAGCAACTCAAACTCAGTAGTGCTCAGATAATCAACAGAAGGGAGTCGCTACCGATTGTAATACACCTTGATGTGATCGAACACTTATGTTCTTATTGCTCGCGTCAAATCAACTTGAGCATGTATTGTTGCGGTATCTAATAAAGGAACGGTAAACTTTTCTTGTTTGATCAGCAACGGGATTTCGGTGCAGCCTAAAATAATGCATTCAGCGCCCTGACTTACCAATTTACTAATGATTTCGGAATATATTTCCTTTGACCTTGCCATATTTTTCCGCAAACCAATTCTTCGACAATTATTTTATGAATTAACTGTTGATCGGTCATGGATGGAACTGCAACCTCAAGACCAAATTTTTCCAATCCTGAACGATAAAACGGTTCGCTCATGGTGTAGCTTGTTCCTAACAAACCAACCTTTTTAAATTTCTGTTGCTTTGCTTGCAACGCGGTGACTTCAATAAGGTTAATTAAAGGTAGGGTTGTTTCTTTCTGAACTTCTTCAAATACTTTATGCATCGTATTGGTTGCAATTAAACCAAAATCAGCTCCCGCTTTCTGAAGCTGATTTGCAACAAAAATCAAATTCTCAGTAATTAAATCCCATCTATTGTCACTACGCCATTGATGATAATTTTCAAGGTTCACACTATAAATTATTATTTCAGGATAGTTATGATCATCAAATTGTTCATGATATTGACGAGTGATATAGAGATAATAACTGACTGTTGACTCGGGACTTAGGCCGCCAATTATTCCAATTTTCTTATGCATACAAAGATTCAACATTAATGCATTCGGCAAAGCTGATCTAACCACCGTGTTTAATTGTGGCAAAGTAACTCAAGCATGCTCCATGCTGATTAAGCTTGCATTGAATTTCTGTTGCCACCACAACCAGCCAATACCAATGGTCATTAACACCAGCATGGGAATGGCGAGCAGGTTTAACTTTTCCCAACCCAGCGTCAATACCACAGGACCAGAAGCGACAGAGACGAGTGCCTGTGTGCCGAACACAACCAGATCATTAAAGCCTTGCACTTTGAATCGATCATTTGCCGTGTAACTGCTGGCTAACAAAGTGGTGCCAGAGATAAACAAAAAATTCCAGCCAGTACCTAGTAAAACCAATGCACCCAGATAATGCAAAAAGTGATGATCCATCACGATGCTCATTGTCACGCATGCTGACATACATAACACACCGAGCAGCATCAACCATAGATGGCCAAGTGTCCTGATGAGCCAGCCGCTTATCAACGAAGGCAAGTACATTGCTATCAGATGCAATGAAATTACTTGTTTGGTTTGTTCAACCGACATGGCGTCCAATTTGTGCATGCTAATGGGAGTGGCCACCATAATGAAGCTCATTACGGCAAAGCTGCATATTCCCGCCATAATGGCGACGAGGCTGGTAGTGTTACCGACGGCTTGCCATACTGTATGTGATGATCTTGCTTGCTCATGCTTGATGGTTACCATGGGTGGCAAAACACGGAGGATGACAGTTGCAATAGAACACAACACCGCAACCAATATGAATGACCCAGAGAATTCCGGTAAGCCTGCGATAAAACGTAAGCGACTGCCCAATTCTGGCCATACGATAACCGCAATCAAAGTCGCGAACATCACATTGGTGACTGCACGCGGAGTATATTCGGGTGTCAGTAATTCAATGGCCGCAAAACGATACTGTTGAATAAAGGCCATATTGAAGCCAAACAATAACGCGGCAATGCAAAAGCCGGTGAAATCATGATGTGCAATGCTGTATGCACAGAACAATGCGGCAAAAGATGCCAATAAAGCACTGACCATGAATGCACGGCGACGACCGATGTATTGCATGAGTAACGCTGCGGGGAGTGAAGTCATGGCCGTGCCGACGACGGCCAGTGCTAGTGGCAAAGTAGATAGACTGGTGCGCGGCGCTAGGTCAGCGCCAATGATGCCGCCAAATGTAAAAAAAATGATGGTGCCGGATCCTGCAAATAATTGAGCTGCGGATAGGATCCATAGATTTCGCATTGAAGGAGTTGTCATCGGTTGAATGGTAGCAGTAATTGCGAAAGTAAACCGCTACGACATAAGCCGTACTTCATGCAGACATAAATATACTAACCTTTCGCCATCCAGTAATGAATGGTAAGCAGGTGAAGCTTATTTGCTACGTTTCTTCAACGAAAGATTTAACTATCGGCCCCAGACGCCAATCGATCAGCGTGCCTATGTATTAACTTCCACAATCCGTGTTCGCGGCGGAATATCTCCGTAACCCTCAAGTCCATGGGAACGGGTTCCTGATGTCCTTGCATGCGTACGACTGAGCGTTGCACACCAACCCAGTAGGCAAGATTTTCATTTGATGCCATATGCATGACTTCGAAAGTATTCTGACTGCCAGGTTTAAATAGTTTGGCGCCTTTGGCATTTGCGTCATTCACTTTCTCTGCATCTTGCACACAGTCTCCCTTCGGCCCAAAAATAGTTGCAGGTGATGTTTGCGTTGAAATCTGACTAAGTGGATTGAAGTCACCATTTACGAATGCAGTGGACGCGGTCTCGCGTTGTTTCATAAATTCTTCAAAGTCTCTCGATGTTTCAGTCATATGTCTCTCCTTAAGCGATTGGTCTTAATCAACTTCGGTAGGGATCAACGATGACAATTTCTTATCGCTATGTGTATTGCAATCCAATTACCAATGGAATTCCAATAACAGCAAACAGCAAGTAGGACTGAGGCGCATTATGGATCAGATACGATTCATGCAAGTAAATCGTTACCGATGTAACTTGTATTTCATCCCGACATAAAATGTACTGACGTTTTCGCCATCCAGTTTGTAAAGCCGGAACTCCGCATTCATGTTGAAGCGCTTTTTTTCCGGTCGGAATTGAATACCGGCACCAACAAATGGATCGAGCTTAAGATCGTTGACATTGGCATAATGACTTAAGCCCCGAGCTCGTTGATTGTTGCGCCAATAGAATGCGCCGACACGTGCATACGCTTCCCAACGATCATGTAAATTCAGATGATATAACGCACTTAATTGCGGGCCTTCGCCTGAGCGCGGATGTGCAGCACTGATGGCACGCAGATACGTTTCATCCACCGGTGTGTTGCCAGTCACGATGGTATCGATACGACCAAGATAAGAATAAGCAAGTTCACTTGCCCAATGATCCCAACGATAGCCGCCGAGTATTTCGCCACCCAAGCGTGTTTGTCCGCGCATTTGTGTACTAGTGATGTATCCATCAGTTGCCAGGCGTGCATCCATATCACTGGCAGTGATGTTGTTATGCACAACTCCAACATCCATACCGAGATAGTAGCAATGTAAGAAAGACTTAGTGCATTCCTCACCATGAGTCATCAATGGCAAACAACACAACGATAACAACACCAACAAGCGTCGCTGGGCAAATTTGATCAATGACAACAATGCGAGGATCACGACGAAGCCTCCGACGGCACCGCCACCACCGCCTGTACTTGATCCCGTGACTACGCTGGTTTCGCGTTTTGCTACACCACCCGTGATTTGCAACGCACTGTTACGTTGTTTGTCCATGTCGTTGGCTCCACCATCATTTACAGTAATTTGTACACACCAGTTACCTGGTGTTAGTCCTGCAGTGTATGCGGTACTGCCGGGCGCGGGACAATATCCAGCTTCGCCCGGCGCGGAGCTCAACAGGTTGTTTGCATCTTGCACGAAGTTTACCCAACGTTTTTGTTGGGTATCCCATAGTCGATACACAGGATCATTTGGAACAGGTTGTCGTTGTGGAATGACCGCTTGAATCACATTGCTGCTTGCCGGTATGTCCGTCGCTTGCAAGTCAAATACGCCACCTACGTTAGTCACCACATCATCGGCAAGCAACTGTGTCGCCATCGTGGTGGGTAAGCGTACGCCATTATCGGTCAATTGACTGTAACCACCGATACGCAGGTGCGAAGCAGGATCACCTTCAATAAGATAACTATCGAGTACCGGTAGATCTTCGGGCAATACATTCGGCAATGTTGTTTGATCCACATTGTCAGGGATGCCATTGTCATTGTTGTCACTGCCATTGATTGCCACATCACTATCACGTACCGCAAGCGTGACATGCGCACGTGTAGACATAGAAGGCATACCACTATCGGTAACAATGACATCGAATGATTGTAATCCTGTGCTTAAATTTTGTGGATCTACCATCAAATCAGTTGCATTGGCCACACCTTGCACGATCGCTGAGGACGGATAACGCCAATCAAGCACATGTGTATCCAATGCATTTGGATCTTGCACGGTTGCGTGCAGCGTGATTGGTCCACCGGTGCGCGCCACCGAAGTACCCACACGACCTGCTTGCGTAACAATGATGCTGGCGGTGGGTGCCATATTCACTGATACCAAGCTGATATTGAGCAAGCCACGCTCACCCACATTCGCTGCCGGGTCGAGAGTCACGGTTAATTTATAAGTGGGCATTGAAGTACCTTGGGGCAATGCATCGAAGTGCACACTGGCCATCGTTCCCGAAGCAAAGGTCGCTGTGCCAGAATTTAAATTGTGTAACGTCCCTTGCCCACCACCACCGACGGTATAAGCGACACTAAATGGATATTGCGGTGCATCGCCATTCAAAATCACATTGAAGTCACCCGCGTTACCGAAGCCGACGATCAGATCTTCACTGAGCGATATGGTTGGCCAGATATCCAGTTGTTGTGTGGTCGTCATGGTGCGGCCAAGTGAATCCGTGGCCGACCAAGTCAAGGTGTGACGACCAGGACGTAATTTACTTTCACCGACCAAAGTCACGGTCAACACAGTACCATTGGCATCTACTGCGCGCGGTGCAATGTTCAGTGGAACATCGGTGAACAGCGAACGCGCATTGATACTGACGGGAGGTGCAGGATCGAATACCGGTGCACTGACGACAAAGTTCGCCGTGACGGTGCATGCCTGTGTTATTGCGGCAGTGACGAAGGTGTTGCCATTCAAGCTGCCACCGCAACCTGTCACACTCGAAATGGCATAACTGGTATTAGGTGTAATGGTGAAGCTTGTTGTCTGGCCATGATTGACTGTGGCACTGCCAGGGCTTACACCACCACCCGTACCCGCAACAGTGGTCACAACATAAGTGTTGATTGCAAAGGTTGCAGTTATCGAGCAAGCGCTGCTGATTGCAGCAGTAGTAAAGATGTTGCCGCTTAAATTGCCACCACAACCCGTGACACTGACGAGGTGATATCCACTGCTAGGTGTTGCAATAATCGTTGCAGTATCGCCTTCGTTAATTTGTTGCGTGACTGGGGAGACAGTGCCGCCATTGCTTGCAGTTGCGGTGACCGTATGTGCATTACTGCTTGCGCTGAAGGTTGCGACAACTGAACATGCACTGGTGATCACGCCCGTAGTGTAAGTAGTACCGTTCAGGGTTCCACCACATCCGGTGACGGCAGCGATGCTGTATCCAGTGTTCGGTGTGACGGTGAATGAAGTCGTATTACCATGCGCAACGCTTTGACTGCTTGGTGAAACACTACCGCCGGTACCCGCTGTCGCAGTCACCGTATAACTATTCAAGGTGAAGCTTGCCGTGACGGTACAAGCGCTAGTGATTGCAGCAGTCGTAAAAGTGTTGCCGGTTAACGAACCACCACAACCTGTAACAGAGGCAATGCTGTATCCACTGTTCGATGTGACGGTGAATGAAGTCGTATTGCCATGTGCAACGCTTTGACTGCTTGGTGAAATACTACCGCCAGTTCCCGCTGTCGCGGTTACCGTGTAGTTGTTCAAAGTAAAGCTGGCGGTAACGGTACAAGCACCGGTGATTAAACCCGTGGTGAATGTACTACCACTCAAGCTGCCACCACAGCCCGATACGGATGCGATGCTGTAGCCAGTATTCGGTGTGATGGTGAATGAAGTGGCATTGCCATCAACAACTAACACCGACGCAGGTGAAATGCTGCCACCGATGCCGGCGCTCGTTGATACCAGATGATTGGGTAAGCTGTTCAATATGAACGTAGCGGAAACTGTACATGATGCGTTGATGGGACCTGTTGTGTAGACATTCCCACTCAAGCTGCCACCGCAACCACCGACACTGGCAATGCTGTAACCACTATCAGGCGTAATCGTGAATGAAGTACTGTCGCCTGCGACGACTGATATGCCTGGAGATGAAATGCTGCCACCACTGCCTGCAGAAGTGGTCACGAAGTAAGTAAGCTGATTGAATGTCGCGGTGACAGTACATGCTCCCGTAATCGCAGCAGTGGTAAAGATGTTACCGCTCAGTGAACCACCGCAACCGCTAACGGTATTGATTGCAAAGCCACTATCCGGCGTGACCGTAAAATTGGTGGTACTACCATCGTTTATTGTTGCACTGGTTGGGCTGATGCTTCCGCCACTACCTGCAGAAGTACTGACCAGATGTGTAATGGGTGGAATGGCGATGAATGTTGCACTCACCGTACAGTCTGCAGTAATAGCACCCGTGGTATAGGTATTGCTTGATAAATTTCCACTGCATCCTGAAACCGTACTGATGCTGAAACCACTATCGGGTGTGATGGTAAACGTGGTGGTGTCGCCATCATTCATTGTACGTGTGGTGGGACTGATACTGCCGTTGCTGTCCGCACTGCCTGTCACTGTATGTGTGATCGGTGCACTGCTGGTAAATCCATTGTAATCCCAGACCACATTTTGATCTGGCACGCTAACAGTGTTGTCATTGGTACCGACGATTTGCGACCAACCGCCAGGTAGATCACCCGTGCCTTGAATGACACTGACAATCCAATCTTCAGCCGCCATGGCATGTTCGAAGTAACCATTGTTATCGGTGTATACAACAATGCAATTACCACCAATAGGATTGTTGCAATCTGCACCACTCTTATGAATTTCTACTCGGACGCCTGCTAATGGTGTATCAGTGAGTGGATTAAAATTTAATGTATTGCCGCTGGGACGTGAGAACACGTAGCCTTGCACCACGCCCGTGGCGGCTGCAAGTACACTGACGTCTTCAGCGGTGGTGAGTAACGGATCGAAGTTCAAAGTGCCAACACCCGCTGGTGCATCAACTTGCAGTTCATTTTGATAACTGCCTGCACCTGCTGCTGTCGCAATGAGTACTTGACATTGAATCGTTAACGAACCATTCGCAGGAATACTCAGGCCACTCCATGTGGGTTGTAACTGTTGTGTATCACTGCCATCAAAAGTGGGTTCAGTTGCAACACTACCCACGGTTGCAGAGTTGTTGAAGTAACTAAATCCTGCAGGCAGGTCATCTGTGATAGCAACAGGCGTCACCACAGAACCCAAAGAATTCGATATCACAATGGAATAAGTTGCCATCCCACCTGCTGAGATTACAGGTGTACTGGTACTCTTGGTCACTGTCAAGCCGCCAATAATCGTGGTGGCATTTGCAGTGGCAGTGATTGCATTACTTGCAGTGATGGTTGAAGTGTTAACAAAGCTACCCGATCCCGTTGGAAAAGACACCACTTGTAACGTGCCACTGGTTCCTGCTGCTAACGTACCAATGGTCCAATCTACAGCACCACTGCTTCCGGATGAAGGTGCATTGCTCGCGACCGGTGATGCACTGTCATAGCCAAATCCTGCGGCGAGTGTTTCTTCAACCACAACATTGGTTGCATTCGCATCTCCCGTATTACTGTATGCAATGACGATGGTTATGCCGCCATTCAATGCAGTACCACTGGTCGCCGTAATTGCATTATCAACAAGTATGCTCTTCGCACTAAGTGAAACGATGCGCGCAACTTGTGCGCCCACTTTGATCAGTTGATTTACTTGTAAGCGATCGGTGCGATCAACAAATAAAGTCGTGCTATTTGCTGCTGCAGTTAATACCGCTGATGGGTAAGCCACAGAAGTCGGAGCCGTCTTGCTAATCGTTAATATCGGTGCAGCGCTTGCGCTGGCAGTGGATGCAGTGACTTGTTGCGTGGCGTTGCTGGAATTTGCAGTTGCAGTATCCGTTATTACAGTCGTGCCACTGGCCAGTGGCGTATTAATGGTTACATTAAAAGTAAGTGTGACACTGGCTCCTGAAGCCAATGTGCCAACGCTAAACACCATACGATTATTGATGATGTCAAAACTGCCACTACCTTGTGATGCAGTAGTGTTGCCACTAAAAGCAGTATTGCTTGGAATCGGATTGATCACCACAACATCGCTGGCGTCGGCCGCACCGCTATTGGCAATGGTCAATGTATAAGTAATGGTGTTGCCAGGATGCAGTGATGATGAAGGAGTGGGATTGTTCAACAAGATCAACGAAGGATTACCATTGATGGCAACGGATACCGAGTTGCTTGTCGCACTGAGAGCACTATCTCCGGTCGCAGAAGAAGTGTCAGCAATATTGGTAACACCTGCTGGTAGACCGCTGGTGCCTACGGTCATTGTATAGGTGTAACTTTGCGACGCACCTGCTGCCAATGTCGCAATCGTCGGCCATGTCAAGGTGCTGCCAGAGACGCCGCAACTTCCAGTGCAACTGGTATAAGTGTAGTAAGCAGTGGCAGGGACAACGTCGCTCACAACCACATTGGTTGCAGCCGCACTACCCGTGTTGACTACAGTCAGCGTGTACATCACCGTCATGCCTGGTGTGGCATTGCTACGATTTGCAGCCATATTCAGTGTTAATGCCGGACTGCCACCAGCACTTGCCGATGTTACTGCCGTAGTCGCAATTGCATTCAACGCAATTGTTTGATCACTGCTGATCGTACTGGTACTGGTCAGCGTGCTACCACCGGTGGTGCCGCTTGGTACCGTGCCGCGTATATAAACCGTTCCGAAGCTACCGCCGGCAATGGTTCCTAACGAAAATGAATTGCTGGTACCGGATGAACATGAAACCCAAGTGCTTCCGTTGGTGGAGGATTGACAGCTGGTGAAACCAGTTGGTAATGCGCCAACCAAGGTGGTGTTGGTTGCAGAAGCGCTACCCGTATTGGCGTAGCTCAATGTGTAGGTAAGCGTCGGTGTCGTAGCTTCGGTAATGGAAGCTACGTTGACTTGATTCGTTAAAGTAAGACTGGCAGGCGGCGTATTACAAAACGCTGCATTCGAATTTGCAAAGGTGCTGCCACCACCGGTGGATACGTTGTTTGCGACTGTTCCACCGAATTGAAATTGCACCTGCACTGTTTGACTATTTACGGAACGTGCTTCATACAACCAAAGCAAACGATGTCCTTTCGCTAAAGTACCCGATGGTGTAATCGTGTCTTGCAATAACCCTGTGGTGCTGCCATTAAATGTTGTGGTCTTTTGGGCCAATTGAGTTTTTGCACCAGTTGCGGAGTTGTAATCGTAAACCGTGGTGCGAACATCCAAACCGGGACCAGACTTTCGATCAATATAGATATTCGAAGTGATGTTGCCCGTAAAAGGCACATCATTCGGTGTTTGTGGATCCAGATAAAATCTCACCGCTTCTATGAAAGCGCCTGTGGATACTTGAGTAGTAATTGTTGTGGAAGTACCGGTAGTACTTGAAATGGGTATGGGCGAAGCAGCTGCGATCTTCTGCGTCCCATCTATTCCAACATTCGCAGTGGCGTTTTGATAATAAAAAGTACTGCATGATTGTCCTGTCACACCAACTGCCGTCGATGCAGTCACTGTAGTTCCGCCGGTCCAATTGATACTGCCGGTGTTGATGGCCGGATTCGTAAACGTAAATGGATTTGCTACGGCCACTGTGACAGTCACAGATGCGTTGCCACCCGCTGCGACTGTACCGATATTCCAAGTGATGTTGTTACTACTATTCGAACAACTTCCCGTGCAACTGCTATACGTCATGCCTGATGGCAGTGGGTCGGTGATGACAACGCTGCTTGCCGATGCAGTACCGTAGTTGGTGTATGTGAATGTATACGTGACACTGCCACCCGGTGCAACCGACGCAACGTTGGCGGATTGCGTCAATGTAAATAAAGGCGTGCCGGGCAATGAAACACCGGTGACAGCAACTGTGGCGGATGCATTGGCACTCACCGTGCTTAAGTCTGGTGCTGTCACATTCAACATTGCACTGTTGTTCAACGAGAAGGTGCTATAACTTGAAGGCACGGTAATCGTCAGGGTTACGGTACCGCTCAAGCCTGGTGTCAATGTTCCCAATGTCCAATTCACTGTACCTGAAGTATTGCTACAACTACTGCCACCTGAACATGACACATAGGTGATGCCAGCAGGCAATACGTCACTGATGCTTGCACTGGTTACCGATACGGATGAATCATTTGAGTAACGCAATGTATAAACAAGTTGCGTAGTACCATTCGCAGCAATGCTGTATGCATTGGGCGTCATCGCCAATGACACGCGTGCCGAATCCACTACAACGCTTGCCGGTGAACTGGTTAAATTACCGAATGAAGTCACTGCGCCCGCAGTACTGCTGTAGGTTCCTGAAGTGGTCGCCGCAGTCGCAGAGAAACTTAATGTAGCGCTGGTATTCGGCGCCAGTGAAATAGGTGAACTCAATGTCCAAGTGAGTTGTTGGCCACTGATGGTGGGATTGGTTGAAGGCAAGCCACCTGCGCCACTACTGCTGCTATTGATGTAAGTAAATCCATTTGGCAGTGAATCACTTACTGAGCTCACGGTAATGGCGTTGGCATTGGTAGAAGGATTGGTCACCGTCACAGTGAATCCAACTGTGCCGCTTGCCGCAACAGTGCTCGGTGATGCTGCTAACGTCAACGTGGGAGATACACCGCAAGCGTTGATCGCCGTACCCACAACTGCAACTTGAACGCCGGTGACCGAAGGATTGCCATACCAGTTTTCACTGCTGCTGGGTGTTTGTGTGGGCGAATGCGTTGGAAAGATCGACTGCTGACCAGTGATCCATGCGCCATTGATATAAATCTTGTTCTCAGTATCACCACTCAAATAAGAGAAGGTACGATTATCGACGCCGCTTGATGTCATGCCATCGTCTAGTAACGTTGCATCGTCCACTGCTTGCACGCCAATCAAGTACTTGCCTTTTGGCAACGACGTTGCATTCCAGCTGGCAGTAAACGTGTTTAATGTATTAGTGACCAACGTTGCCGCTGGGGTGATTTTTGTCCAAACACTGCCGGTATCTGCGGCAGTCGCATTACCGTCACCATCGACGTCATACCAGTAATAAAAATTTACTGACTTAATAGTGTTGACGACCACGCCGCTCTGCACCGCAAGTGCATCCTGTACGGTGGTCGTTAATGTGTAACTACCCGGACAGCTTTGCGGTGCCGTCGCGGTTACATTGGTAACGATGGGTTGTTGATAAGGATCGGTCTTGTTGAATGACAAGTAATCGCCGAAAGGCGCGGGTGCGCTTGCATCTGCCGTCCATTGACGATTGATTGCACAATCTTTCTGGAAAGGATCGGACAAACTATTCGCTGTGCAGAACAACATTGCAATCGGCGTGTCGCGTGTAATCGATGGACCGCCCACACTGCTTGCATCCAACATCGCCACTGGAATCTGATAATCAACAAAGTATTCGGTGCATGGACTGTTGGTAACTAATTCGGCACGCGTGGTGCCGTAGTCCCACATTGTTTCTGCCGCACCATTAGTCCAATTTTCATCGGGGCTGAGTGAACTA
>JAICKZ010000232.1 GCA_025927665.1 Steroidobacteraceae bacterium
CCACGGAACATAGCCCCGCAGATATCAATCACGCTCTTGAAAATACTTTGATAATGGCAGCCAATGAATATAAATATCTGGCCAAAGTTTCGACTCAATTTTCTACCTTGCCTTTAATCACTTGCAACATCGGCGAACTCAACCAAGTATTTCTGAATCTGATTGTTAACGCGGCACATGCTATTCAAGATTCAGGCAAAGACGCCAGTAACGGAGTTATCGCAATCAAAACGGAAGTGATTGACGATAGAGTAGAAATTACCATCAGCGACAATGGATGTGGCATTGCGCAAGAGCATCTCGACAAAATTTATGATCCATTCTTTACTACCAAAGAAGTAGGCCGAGGTACGGGTCAAGGTTTGGCTATTACGCGCTCTATCGTGATGGAGAAACACGGTGGCGATATTCGCGTCAATAGCACTGTGGGTACCGGTACGCAATTTATACTTTACTTACCAGTTAGCGAACACATTAGTAACGGGACTGAAAATCTTTCCTAACGACAATCGGATTATTCCCGTGACGTGGTTCACCATTATGTGCATACCGATAATGGATAAAGTTAATTGTATTTCCTGAAAGACGATATCTGCTGATACATGAGCATCGTCTTTACGTTTAAGCCATGTAGATGATCACTAATATGCTGCAACAGATACTTCAGGAATTCGGTGAATTACAAAAGCAGCTACAAGCTGTTGTAAAAAAAAATGAAGGCGTAATCGAGTTGGAAGCGGTAGCAAAAAAAGTAACGACATTAAACCAGCAGCTGGCTAGCTATTTTGATTATGCCGAAGAAGCGACCAACGAAAGCGCCGCTCTGCAATTAATGTTGATGCGTGAACGTGCTTTGCTGCGTACCATGATTGATTTGGTACCAGTCAATATTTTTGCCAAAGATATGCAAAGCCAATTTCTTGCCGCCAATACAACGGTTGCGCGTGGCATGGGCACCACTCCCGACATGCTGATTGGCAAGACGGATTTTGATTTCTTCCCGGTCGAGATGGCACAAAAATTCTTTGAGGATGAACAGTTCATTATTACAACAGGGCAGGCATTGATTGAGCGCGAAGAAACGGCGCTGGATAAAACCACCAGCAATACACGTATGTTATCGACAACAAAAATACCGCTTCGCGACGGCGTCGGTAATATCATCGGCACCGTGGGTATAGGACGCGATATCACCATCCAGCGTGAAAGCGAACGTAAACAGCAAGAGCTTCAAAATAATTTGCTGAATGAAATAAAGGAACGTGAACGTGTCACCGCGGAATTGCAACTGGCACAGAAACTGGAATCGGTAGGAAGACTGGCAGCGGGTGTGGCGCATGAAATCAACACGCCTATTCAATTTGTAAATGACAGCTTATATTTTCTCCGTTCCGCATTTGATGATATTGGCAATTTGCTAATACTCTGTCGTGATGCTGAAAAAAATCTGGCTGCGGGAGAAAGTGCCAACGTCATCCTGAAGCACATTGAACAATCTGTTACGGCCGTTGATCTGGAATTTTTGCAGGCGGAGATACCGAAAGCATTTGATCGCACTTTTGATGGCGCCAATCGTGTCGCCAGTATTGTACGAGCAATGAAGGAATTCGCACATCCAGATACAGGCATTCATAACCCTGCAGATATCAATCATGCAATCGAAACTACATTGATCGTGGCTTCAAATGAATATAAATATTTGGCAAAAGTAAAAACTGAATTTGGCGAATTGCCCGATGTAATTTGTAACATTGGCGAACTCAATCAAGTATTTCTTAATCTGATTGTAAATGCGGCACATGCTATCCAGGATGCAGGTAAAGATTCCAGCACGGGTGTCATTTGTATTAATACGTCAGTGGTCGACGATGTCGTGGAAATCAGTATTAGCGACAATGGTTGTGGAATTCCGCAGGAAAATCTTGACAAGATTTATGACCCTTTCTTTACCACTAAGGAAGTAGGTCGGGGTACGGGTCAAGGGCTGGCGATTACTCGTTCGATCATCATAGAAAAACATGCTGGCGCTATTCGTGCAAACAGCACTATAGGTGTAGGTACACAATTCACATTATGTTTGCCGATCAATAGACACAGTGATAATGCTGTGGAGGTATTTTCATGAAACGAATTTTGTTTGTTGACGATGATCTTGATCTGCTGAACGGATTGCGAGCACGCTTGCACAAACATCGTGCAAATTGGGAAATGAAATTTGTCGACAGCGGCGCTGCGGCGCTCATTGAACTGAAAGCGGGGTCGGTGGACCTCGTCGTGACAGATGTGCGTATGCCCGGCATGGATGGAGGTCAATTGTTGGCGACCATCAAAGAAGGTTGGCCCGAAACTATTCGTATTGTCATGTCTGGTTACTCTGAGCCTGTCAAAGTATTGCAACTAGTGTCGCTTGCACATCGTTATATCAGTAAACCTTGCGATGCTCAGCAATTGGAAAATATTATTGAACGTTGCTTCAAGTTGGATAGCGTGTTGCGTGGTGAAGAGTTGAAAAATTTGGTGGGGCGCATCGGTAAACTGCCCGCATTGCCAAAAACTTATCAACAATTGAAAACCGCTTTATCACAGCCTAACGTACAGGCAACCGTGCTTGCAGATATCATCACCCGCGATCCCATCGTTACCGCCAAGGTTTTGCAAGTTGCCAATTCGGCTTTTTTCCGTTTGGCAAAACCTGTACAAACCATCAAGCAAGCGGTGAATTATCTCGGCTTTGCATGTATCCAAAATCTGGTCATGTCAGCGGAAGTATTTTCTGAATGGGGAAAAATTCCAAATCTGCCAGGTTTGGATCCTGATCGCTTGCAAGAAAATGCGCAACAAACTGCCGCTGCATGTAAGGCGCTTGCTGTGGGCACACCGTTGGTTGACGACGCTTTGTTAGTAGGACTGTTACATGACATTGGTTACTGGGTCTTGTTACAAGAGTGCCCGAAGGACATGGCTCACATTCTGAAGTTAGCAACGGATACTGGAGTTTCCTTTGAACAGGCGGAACGTGATGTAATTGGTACCAGCCATGCAGAGGTCGGAGCATACTTGCTCGGGCTGTGGGGTTTTCCCTATGAGGTGGTCGAAGCAGTGGCATTCCATCACCGACCCAGTATCGTGGAGCAACGTGGTTTTGATCTACTAGCGATACTCAGTGTTGCACACTCATTAATGCCCAGTGATGCACCGTATGCCTTGGGCATCGAGAGTGAAAAAATGCCAATTGTTGATAGCAATTATTTCGAACAACTCAGTCCACCCTATAGCTGGCAGGAAGCACAGCAACGCGTGTCCGACATTGGTATCGTGGAGTAGATAATGGATCCAGTAGCACTGCCAAGAATATTGTGTGTCGATGACGAACCTCGGGTACTCGAAGGGCTAACCTTGCATCTACGTAAGGAATATCAGGTGTTCACCGCTAGCAGCGGTCAGGTGGCATTGAAAACACTTCAAGACGTTGAAGGCATCACTGTGGTGGTCTCTGATATGCGCATGCCGGGCATGGATGGAGCCACTTTGCTTAAACGTGTTAGGCAACTACATCCAGACACTAGTCGTATTTTACTCACTGGCGAACCGGGTCGTGAGACGGCCGTGAGTGCGGTTAACGAAGGTCAGATATTTCGGTTTCTAACCAAGCCATGTTCACCAGATCAATTGAAAGCAGCTATTGGTGCCGGTCTGGTTCAGCATCGCTTGATGATTGCTGAGCGAGTGTTATTACAAGAAACTTTGATTGGCTGCATCAAAGCATTGATTGATGTACTCGCCATCACTAATCCAGTGGCATTCGGGCGCACTAATCGTGTGAAGCGTATGGTGATGGAATTTTCAGAGCGTTTGGGATCCAAAAAATTCTGGCAGCTGGAAGCTGCAGCGATGTTATCGCAATTAGGCTTCATTTCCTTACCCGTCGAGTTGGTAGAAAAAATTTATTATGGCGAGCGCTTAAGCAACGACGAAAAAGTGCTGGCTGCCGGTATTCCGCAGGTAGCCAATAAGTTACTCGGTCACATACCAAGACTTGAACCTGTGTTGCAAATTCTTGAGCTGGTCGATGCACCGCTCAATGTTGAAAACGCACTTTCAGAAAGTATGGTTAGAACGGGCGCCAACATCTTAAAAATATCGCTCGATTATGATTCCTTGATTGCTCAAGGACACACCGCAGATGTTGCAGTACAAACGTTACGCAGCAATGGCAAAAAATATGATTTACAGCTTCTGGAAAAATTTGCCGAGTTTATTGGCGCTAGATCTGGCGCCACTGAGATTCAAGAGCTGCCGTTACGTGTGGTACAGCCCGGCATGGTATTCCTTGACGATTTGCGAACGCATATGGGCACCCTGTTGGTACCGAAAGGATTCGAAGTCACGCCGATTTTTTTGGAGCGGATGCGTAACTTTGGTGCCGGCATGTTGACTGAGAAAGTAAGAGTATTGGTGCAGACACCTTCCAGTGGAACGACGCCACCAACAGCGAACGCCAGCTGATAGTCCAAATTACTATGTTCGTGCTCGATTCTTATCGCATCGACAAAGAAACAACCAATTATCAACGATGTCGGAATGGTGCATTAAACTTTAGTTTCCCGTTTCGATTTTTGTACACCATCGAACATTGAAAACACCCAGGGACGGAACGCCATCAACATGGCAACACTGCGTTTTTGTTTCAGCGGTAGGTGACGATCCAATGCCGCGAAATCAGTAAACTCACGCGATAGTTGTTCGAGTTTGCGAAATAATAATTGCACTGAGGCATCCGATAACTCGGCAGTACAAAATTGTAGTGACTCATCAGCACCCGTAAAGTCGGAGTGTAAAAATTCAGCCTTGACCTGTCGCTCATGTACATGTCGGACCGGTCCATCGATACGCCAGGCAACAATGGGTCCTACGCGTAATCGTATTTTCAATCCCGGCAATAATTCGATCAAATGTGCGTCATCTAATTTGACATACAAAGAACGGATTTCTCGTTCGTTCAATGATAGACGCTCCTGAATATCCGCAGTGCCGCGTCCATTCAACAACAAGTAAAAGCATGCAAGCAGCCTTGGATCTTGCGCCAACAATTGTTCTTGTTCCAACTTCAGATAACGTTTTTGAGCATCTTCAGTAGCCGCA
>JAICKZ010000327.1 GCA_025927665.1 Steroidobacteraceae bacterium
CTGACGACCTGTCGCTGGTATTCCCATTAACGTTCCCAGATGAGTGCCACGAATGGTTTTGCGCGTTGTAACTTTATCGCCTTCCGCAATCTGATCATGAATTTCAACTTTCATGTCTGGAAAAGCCGGGCGAAATACGTTGTTAAAGCTATTCAGCATACCCGCTGCATCTGAAGACATTCCCGGCGGTGCAGTGCGATTAACAAAATCTGCCGCAAATAATTCTGCAGCGGCTATCGCATCTCCTTTCTCGATAATGTCGCTGTTGAAGCGGCGTACTACTTGTTTATTTGCATCTGTAATTGCGCTCACATTAATACCTGTACGTTTTGCGGACTATCGATTGAGTGCTCAGCTCTTTACTTCTATTCGCGGTCCCGGCTCAATAAACGAATGCATCAAGCCAGTAAACGCCGGTTGCTTGGCAGTAATTACGTAAGCAGGAACAGGCGCAAGATAGGATTCATATCGACCCTTACTTTCGAAGCGTTGGCGGAATGGTGAACGCAGAAAATAATCACCCAGACGCGGCACAATCCCGCCGCCAATATAAACACCACCTTTTGCTCCTAATGTGAGCACTAAATTTCCCGCTGCCGTACCGAGAATGCCACAGAACATCTGTAATGCTTCAGCACACATCGGATCAGTGGCATGCATACCATGATCGGTAATATCGGCCGGCTCATAATTATGCGAGGCCTTGCCATCCAACGCACACAATGAAGTGTATAAATTAACCAAACCCATTCCAGATAACACGCGTTCGGTTGAGACATGATCGTAGCGCTGCCACAAGTGATGCAATACAGCGGCTTCGCGTTCGTTGGACGGTGTCCAGCCCACATGACCACCTTCACCTTCAATTGGAATCCAGGCGCCATCAACGGGAATCAATCCTGACATTCCCAATCCTGTACCGGGGCCAAGCAGCGCGATGGGCTTATGTTTCGCAGGCTCTAAACCACCCACTCGCATCAATTCACTATCAGGCAATTGGCGAATGGCCATTGCCAATGCGGTGAAATCATTGAGCACAATCAAGCGCTCCAATTGTAATTCTTTGCGCAGGCTGCTGATTGAAAATTGCCATGGGCTATTCGTCATGCTGACGTGATCGCCAGTCAGTGCGGCTGCAATGGCAATGGCGGCTTGTTGCGGACGTTGTGTGCCGACCCTGTGCAGGTAATACTCAATTGCCTGACTCAATGTTGAATACTGAGCACAGGATAGCTCAAGCTCATCGTGTATTTGATTATCAGTGACTAGTGCAAATCGTGCATTAGTGCCGCCGATATCTGCAATTAATTTTGTTGTATGGCTTTTCATTACCATCGGTTACTCAATTTGTTCATCATCATTGTACAAAGTTGATCATTGCTTACAGTGACCAGAAAACATCCACGGGTACCAATTGTTGTTGCAGCACTGCTCGTATGGGCAAGTCAATCACCGAACCCGTCGTACGCGCACGTTGATACACCGACCACTTCGACTCTCCTTGAATCAATACGATGACACGACGGGTATCGAGAATCGCACTTAGATTCAGGCTGACACGATCATGCGGCTCTACAGGCGCGTGCATGGCAATACAGCCCGGCGCCTCAGTCAATGCCAATGCTTGATGCAACTGTGGATTGCCTGGAAACAATGACGCAAAATGCCCATCATCACCCATGCCCAACAACACTGCATCATAGGGATGGGGCAGTTTCGATAAGGTTCGCCAACACCACTCGATGCCAGCCTGTGCAGTATCTGCAGTGTTTTTCAAGCCAACAAATTTTGTTGATGCTGCTTTGGCTTGAAGCAATGTGGTTTTGACTAAATGTTCGTTACTGGCTTCGCTGTTTGTATCGACCCAACGCTCATCGACCAATGTTACGGACACCTTGTGCCAGTCCAACTTTTCGTTTGATAGTTGTTTGAATAATGTTGCAGGTGTACGTCCGCCAGAGATAGCGAGACTGGCCATGCCACGTGCTGCGATGGCTTCTTGCAAATCTACTTGTAGTTCGCCAGACAAGGCATAAGCCAGTGCTTTGGCATCAGGAAAACGATGTTCATGAACATATGACATACTGGACTCGTTGAAATTGTCTATAACTCACCATGCCACGCCAACCCATCGCGACTGATTAATGCGCTCGATGCAGCAGGTCCCCAGGTGCCCGCAGTATATAACCTTGGCGACTCATCTTGTTGGGTCCAGCTTTCATGAATCGGATCAATCCAGCGCCAGGCAGCGTCCAACTCATCGCGTCGCATAAACAAAGTCAGATTGCCTTTCACAACGTCCATCATCAAGCGCTCATAAGCATCCAATGTTTTTTCTTTTTGTGAGCTGGCCAAATCCAATCCAAGATTAACTGGTTTCAATCGTATGCCTTCACCAGGTGTTTTTGCTAACAAGGTTAAGGTGATGTGTTCGTCCGGTTGCAAGCGAATCACCAATCGATTGCGTGCACGCTCTGAATTGGGACGATCGAAGATTGCGTGCGGCACTTCTTCAAACGTTATTACAATTTCTGCAACTCGTTCCTGCATACGTTTGCCCGTACGTAAGTAAAACGGCACACCTGCCCAGCGCCATGAATCGATATACGCACGTAATGCCACGAACGTTTCCGTTCTACTATCTGGCGCCACACCGGGTTCTTGCAAATATCCAGGCACCGGTTTGCCAGCGATTGCGCCTTCAATGTACTGACCGCGCACTGTATGTTCTATGGCTTCCTGGCCATGCAATGGACGCAGTGCACGCAGTACTTTCAGTTTTTCATCGCGTACATCATCGGGCTTACTGGATGCAGGTGGTTCCATCGCAATGATGCATAGCAATTGCAACAAATGA
>JAICKZ010000073.1 GCA_025927665.1 Steroidobacteraceae bacterium
GGCGGGTCTTCTCAATGGCAAGACCGTCACAACTCACTGGTGTTATGCTGACAAACTCCGCAAGCATTATCCTGCCATTAATGTGCAAGCAGATCTTTTGTATGTTGATGAAGGTCAAATATTAACGTCTGCAGGATCGGCTGCAGGCTTGGACATGCTGTTGCACTTGGTACGTTGCGATTATGGTGTACGTGTTGCTAATGCAGTAGCGCAGCGATTGGTCATTCCGCCGCATCGCGAAGGTGGACAAGCACAATACCTACCGCGGCCGATGCCACAAGATGAACGTCATCGTTTGGCTAAACTCATCGATTGGACGCGAGCTAATTTGGCAAGGCAACACACTTTATCTTCGCTAGCACGCCGTGCCGCCATGAGTACACGCACTCTCCAGAGACAGTTTCAAGATACGGTTGGTATTGCACCTTATGGCTGGCTGATACGTGAACGCGTTGCAGCCGCTAAAGATATGCTGCAAGCCAGTAATCAACCACTTACATCAGTGGCGGAATCAGTTGGTTTTAAATCGCAAGAAACATTTCGCCGCCATTTCAGGCATATTGTCGGCATTAGCCCAGTCTCATATCGACGACAATTTGCTGAACAGTATTAATGATCGTATGTAGGAAGAGATAACTTAAGTAGAGCGGAAGTCCAAACGACCCGTTGCGAATTAAAACGAGTGTCAATCAACCCGTGTACCTAATTGTTAAACACCAACTTATACATTCGCCCACCTGCATAATCGATTGCATACAATTCACCATCGTTGTCTTGTGCGAATGATGAGATTGCATAATTACTATGAATCAATTCCGTTGCGGTACCGCCTGCAGTGCCGGTCGGAATGGACCAGATACGACCACTGACTTCATCGCCATAAATATACTTGCCTTGATTCTTGGGACTTGCCGTGCCGCGATATACATAGCCGCCGATAATTGCCTGACCTTGCGTATGATCGTACTCGGCAACAGGTGTAACATAGTTGCCGTTGCAACCCGTTATGTTGTAGACATGATTTCCTTCATAACAGCGCCAGCCATAATTACCGCCTTTATTGACCAGATCAATTTCTTCCCATGCATTCTGACCCACATCGCCAAGCCAAAATGAATCGTTCAGACGATCAAAACTAAAACGCCAGGGATTGCGAAATCCATAAGCGTAAATTTCAGGACATGCTTGCGAACCACTGCCGTCCATACCGCACAAGGCGCCGCCAATATAGAGATTGTCCAAGGGAATGACGTATACGGTGTCGGTACTTAATCCCACGTCAATGCGTAAAATTTTTCCCAGCAACGTATTAAGGTTTTGACCGTTACCAATGGTGCCATGCATGTCGCCTGCACCGCCACCATCGCCAAAACCAATATATAAAAATCCATCGTGGCCAAACAGAATATCGCCGCCTTTATGATTAAATTCACCAATGGGTTGGTTAACGCTTAACAAAATATTTTCTGAATTTGCATCCAGCGTAAGCCCATTGTCTCTGCTTGTGAACGCTGAGATTCTCGATATCGCCTGTCCATTGACATTAGTTGTGTAGGATAAAAACACTCTTGGATCACTGGGAAAGTTGGGGTGGAATGCCATGCCAAGTAATCCCATTTCATTACTTGAGATCGAATCGACACGGGCACTGATATCAACGAATACAGTTGTGGCTGAGGCCGTAGTGCTATTACTGAAGCGTTTGACGCGTCCGGTTTGTTCAACCACATACCATGTTGTCGCGTCAGCGGGAGGTTGCAATGCCAGTACCGGCCGGTTGAATGCAGGCAATTGCGAAAAACTATTACTTAAGGTGACACCCGAACTCGAAGGCGAAGAAATAACTCCTCCACCAGCTGAAGGGCTCGCGCCACCGCCGCATCCGCACAAGCCGGTGAGAATTCCCAAGGCCATCGCGGTAATCGCTAAGTTTGTTTGTTTACGCATAGATATACACTGCTCGCTTAGAGATACTGTTTAACGACATTCATCACTCCATCACTTTCCCGACATTTAATCAGCGATGTGCAATGCAGACAACGCTGTTCTGCTTTGGTGCGCGTCAGATATGATCAAACATGTTAATACTACAATTGCGTAAGACTATCCAACAACGATGACCGTTCCAACTACTATTTCGTTACTCCCTGAACTGGTTGCACATCGCGGCAATGCCCATGAATTCCCCGAGAATACGTTGCCTGCTTTGCGCTCCGCTTTGGAGCTGGGTGCAAAATATATTGAATTTGACGTGCACTTAAGTGCGGATCGCGTCCCGGTGGTCATGCACGATTCCAACCTGGAGCGTTGTGCAGGGTTGGATCGGGATGCGTTAGAAATGACCTGGGCACAGCTAAGCACAGTGAACGTCGGCGAATCGGATCGTTTCAGTGATCGGTACACCGATATCTGCGTGCCATCACTTACTCAAGTGGTGGGATTGCTTGCTGGTTTTCCACAAGCGACTGCATTCGTTGAATTGAAGCGCGCAAGCCTGCACAAGCATGGTCAAGAATTATTTGTCAATCGAGTCTGCGAAACTCTCAAGCCAGTGGCATCGCAAGTCGTCATCATTTCTTTTGATCTGCCGGCCATACACGCTGTGCAACGTAACAGTACTTATCGAGTGGGTTGGGTGTTGTCTGAGTACAATTCGTTGGCGAGCTTGAAAGCGGAAGCCACCGTACCGCAATTTCTATTCTGCGATCACCAAAAATTGCCTGCAAATGGATCACGTTTATGGCGCGGGCCATGGCATTGGGCAATTTATGAAGTCACCACAGCTGAATTTGCCATGCACTTATTCGAGCGCGGTGCAACACTGATTGAAACCATGGAAATTCGCAGTATGCTGCGACAGATGCGCAGTTATAAGCAGCGTATCTATTAGAATTTATCTCAAATTATAGCGCCGTTATTTTGCATTCATTCGTTGATACTTTTTATATCTGAACACCCTTGGACAATTGCAATGATTAATTCGAGCGTGCTTGCATGAATCATTACGATGTTATTGTCATTGGTGCGGGTATTCATGGCGCCGGCGTAGCGCAAGCGGCCGCAGCCGCAGGGCAAAAAGTATTGTTGTTGGAACAACATGGCCCAGCCTATGGAACATCGAGTCGTTCCAGCAAATTGATTCACGGCGGTCTGCGTTATCTTGAAAGCGGTCAGTTTCATCTCGTTCGTGAAAGTTTGCACGAACGCGCGTTGATGTTGAAAAATGCACCTGAGCTGGTGCGCCTTAAAGCTTTTCATATCCCGTTGTATCGCAATACACGTCGCAAACCATGGCAGATCATGTTTGGATTGGGTACGTATGCCGCCTTAGGCGGCTTCAAACGCGGCTGTCGGTTTGGAATCATCAGCAAGCGCGAATGGTCACAATTAGATGGGTTATCAACTAACAACTTAAGAACCGTCTTCAGATATTTTGACGGCCAAACAGACGATGCTTTATTGACACGCGCGGTGTTGCAATCTGCGGTTCGTCTCGGTGCCGAAGTGCACATTCCTGCGAAGTTTCAGCAAGCTGAGCTGCATGCAGAAGGGGTGCGAATCAACTATCAGCAACATGAAAGAAATGTGGATGCGCAAGCCAACGTATTGGTGAACGCCACTGGACCATGGGTCAATCAAATACTGCGTGCCGTTACTCCGACATTGCCAGCGCGTTTGATCGAGCTGGTGCAAGGTACACACTTGGTTTTACCCGGTGCCATCACGCAAGGAATTTACTATGTGGAAAGTCCACGTGATGGTCGTGCGGTATTTGTCATGCCCTGGTATGGAGAGACATTGATTGGTACTACTGAAACACGCTATCGCGGTGATCCTGCGCAGGTGAAACCATTACAAACAGAAGTAAATTATCTTTTGCAAATTATGAAAAATTATTTTCCGCAGCGATCTGTCAGTATCAACGATATTCAACATAGCTTTGCAGGCGTGCGTGTTTTACCGGCAGGCAGTGGTCATGCATTTCATCGCCCACGTGAAACTGTGTTTGATACCGATCGACAATATCAACCACGTCTGATTTCAATTTTCGGTGGCAAGTTAACGGGATGGCGTGCTACCGCAGAACAGCTGATGCAGCGTATCGAGTCCAGTTTGCCTAAGCGTCAACCGCGTGCTGATACGCGTAATATCCGACTGTTTCCTGAATAAAAGGTACAGCCAATGGATGATGTAGTGCGCAGTGATCACGAAGGTGCTTTCTCGATACAGGAAGAAAATCTCGCTGCCACCAAATCACTAAGTACTGCGCCTTTATGGTTGGCGTTGGATCAAGGAGGACATGCCAGTCGCGCATTGATATTTGATTCACAAGGACGACAGCAAGCTCAGGCTTATGCGCCCATTACCACTCGTCATATCAGCGCAGATCGCGTGGAACATGATGCTGAAGAAGTATTGAATTCATTGCGTACCGTGATTGCTGATATTGCCCATTCATTAGGGAACGATGTGCGATATTTACAAGCTGCCGGTTTGGCCACGCAGCGCTCCAGTATTGTGTGCTGGCATTCATTAACCGGTGTCGCACTGTCACCGGTGTTGTCCTGGCAGGATCGTCGCAATAATGGACTAATCGATTCGTTACATGGATATCGCAATGAAATTCAGAAAATCACCGGACTGATGTTGTCACCGCATTACGGCGCCAGTAAATTGCGTTGGTGTTTGGATGAACTTGCGACAGTCAAAGCGGCAAACGAAAGAAAACATCTGCAGTGCGGTCCATTGTCCAGTTATTTGTTACATGGCTTGTTACAAGAGCATCCGCATGTGGTTGACCCGGCCAATGCATCGCGCACTCAATTGTGGTCGCCGGCAAGCGGTGAATGGTCAGCCGAATTATTGCAATGGTTCGGCGTACCGCGTGACGTGCTGCCAACACCGGTAGCAACACATCATCGCTATGGATCGTTGCGAGTGGGAAATCATATTGTACCGATGCAAGTATGTACCGGCGATCAAGCCGCGGTGCCCTTCGCCATGGGTTCACTACAAAGTGATACGGTGTACTTAAATATTGGCACCGGTGCATTTGTACTTGCAGCTTTGCAACATGATATCGGTAATGCCGCGCCGTTATTACGTAGTGTATTGTATTCCGATGCGACCAATGTTCACTACGCATTGGAAGGTACGGTGAATGGTGCGGGCAGTGCACTACATTGGTTTAATGAACGCAGTGGTATTGATGTTAATCGCGCTTTGCCACTGTTACAGCGGACACAAATCAAACAACCGATTCCACTATTCATCAACGGTATCGGTGGCGTAGGTTCACCCTATTGGTTACCCAATCTACCTTCTACATTTGCGAATAGGGAAAATGAAGACGAATTCGCATCGTTAGTTGCTGTAATTGAAAGCATTGCTTTTTTGATTACCGCGAACATTGGCCTGATGCGCAAGCATTTGCCTCATCTGGATCATATCGTTGCGGGTGGTGGTGTCGCTATTTGCCCGTACCTTTGTGAATGCATTGCATCGCTTACGGAACTACCTGTGCAACGTATCGAAGAACAGGAATTAACGGCCAAAGGTCTGGCATGGTTAACCGCTGCACAGCCGGAACGATGGCGGCATTATTCAAATGCAGTCCACTATCTTCCTAAAGTAGATGTGACGCTTAAAGCACGGCATCTGCAATGGCTACAACATATGAATGATTTTAACTAATCTACTAATCCACACACTCGTCACAAGTTAATTCGGTGCAGATGTTCGTACAGCGTTTGAAATCATCTCGTCAAACAATCACGAGTTTACTTAAATCCGCCAATGAGTTGACTCAGATTCATTCTTTTGACATAGGCACTATCAGCAATAAGGAAGCCACATTCTGCGCCTACAGCTTTATGTTTTTTGCCCGATATTGGCAGTACGGCGCCGCGCCTTTGGCAACTTTTGCGCGTCCGCTTTCTTTATATCGTACAAAACTAAGGGCTCATTCATGAGTGCATTGCCGCTATCGCTACGCAAAGGTACGTCGCGCGCCAAGGACGCGACCATCGCTGCGAAAGAATTATTCGAGCAACTTGATCAGGCCGATATCAAGCTCGCCGTGTTTTATTGTTCACCGAATTTTGATTTGCAGTTATTGGAAACTGAGTTAGCGACGTATTTTAAAAACATTAATCTCATTGGTTGTACAACAGCGGGTGAGATAACTCCGATTGGCTATCTGGACGGCACACTGACGGGCGTCAGTATTGCCGCTACTGAAATGGATGTGTGTACAAAGATGGTCAGTCTTCAACCATTTGAAATTGCTGAAGGTGAAGCGATGGTGAAGCAGTCAATTGCCGAGATGGGAACACGCGACGGCTTACCTGCGAGTGCGACTGATACGTTCGCATTTTTCTTGATTGATGGTTTATCCATGCAAGAAGAGATGGTTGTCAGTTGCGTACATGAACACTTGCAAGGTATCGAGCTGATTGGCGGCTCGGCTGCCGATGATGTGCGTTTCGCTTCTACACATTTGTACTTTCAAGGGAAATTTCATCAGCATGTTGCCTTGTTAACGCTGGTACGCAGCGAATTTCGTTTCATGGCATTTCGCACGCAACATTTTGTTCATTCCGATAAACGTATGGTGGTTACGCGTGCCGATCCTGCGCAGCGAGTGGTATATGAAATTAATGGCATGCCTGCAGGACGTGAATTTGCAACGTTGGTTGGTTTGCAAATTGATGAACTGACACCACTTATTTTTGCCACCTATCCGGTCGTTGTTCGAGTCGGCGGTGAGTACTTTGTGCGTTCCGTCGCCAAAGTGAATCCTGATGAAAGCCTGTCATTCTTTTGCGCCATTGATGAAGGCATTGTGCTCACGATCGCAAAGGGCATTGACATGGTCGATAACCTGTCGCAAGCATTTTCAAATGTACGCAACCAAATCGGTGATCTACAACTGGTGCTGGGATGTGATTGCATTTTGCGGCGTTTGGAAACTGAGCGCACTGGCATTAAAGAGGCAATCGGAAAAATATTTGCTGACAATAATGTCATTGGCTTTGCAACCTATGGAGAGCAGTTTAATTCCATGCACGTGAATCAAACTTTCACTGGCTTGGCGATAGGTAGTCGTACTCAGTAATGAGTAAATCAGAGCCAATTGCAATTGAGCTGATCGATTACCAGGCGCAATGTGCAAAGCTGGAAGCCACGGTTGCGCGAATGACGCGTATCAATGAAGCGTTAATGGATCGCATTGAACGCAACATGGATATGCAGGGAAATTCATTTTCACTATTTCAAGCTGCCAATGCTTTGGAAGCAAAGGTTCGTGAACGCACCAGTGCATTAAAAGATGCCATGCATCAATTGGAACGTACCAATATGGAATTGGTAAAATCGAATGAAGCCGCGCAAGCAGCAAGTCGCGCCAAGTCCGAATTTCTTGCGACCATGAGCCACGAAGTCCGCACTCCAATGAATGGCGTGTTGGGCATGACGGAAATTCTTCTTGGCACCTCACTGGATGGTAAGCAACGCAAGGCAGCAGAAACGATTCATCGTTCCGCCGTATCTTTACTGCATGTTCTTAATGACATTCTGGATTTTTCAAAAATAGAAGCAGGTCATTTATCATTGGAAGAAACCGCTTTCAATTTGCGCAAAGAAACCCATCAATCATTGGTGGCATTGCAAACCCAAGCGGCGAACAAAAAACTTGAATTGATTATTGATTATCCCGATCTGATGCCCACAGCCGTGATCGGTGATCCGGGTAGGTATTCGCAAATACTTATCAACTTGGTTGGTAACGCCATAAAATTTACCCGGCGAGGTTCGGTAACAGTCCGTATGCGATTGGAACATGCGGAGGCAGCTCATTATCACTATCGCTGTGAAATACAGGACACCGGCATTGGTATCAAACCCGATGTGATGAGCAAATTATTCAATTCATTTACACAAGCAGACAGTTCAACCACAAGACAGTTTGGCGGCACTGGTTTGGGCCTGGCAATTGTGCGTCGATTGTGCGAAATGATGGGCGGTACTTGTGGCGTGAACAGTGAATATGGATATGGAGCCTGCTTCTGGTTTACGCTTAAGTTGAAGCACAATACCGACTTTACAAACGACACTACCATCAACGTTGCGATTTCACCCACAGCAGAGAGATCGCTTACACATGTGCTGATCGTTGAAGACAATCCGCTTAATCAAGAAGTGGCCATGGCGATGCTTGAAAACATGAAGTGCGATTGTGTAGTAATGGACAATGGTCATAAGGCATTGCAGCTTCTGAAACAGTCGCATCATTTCGACGTGGTATTGATGGATTGCCAGATGCCGACAATGGATGGTTACGAAGCCACCAGTCTGTTTCGCGAATATGAAGCAGCGCAAGGCAATAAACATTTACCCATTATTGCGCTTACTGCCAATGCCATGCAGGGCGATCGAGAACGTTGCCTACAAGCCGGCATGGACGATTTTCTAAGCAAACCATTTCGCATCACTGAATTGCATGAAAAATTAACCAAGTGGTGCCCGCGATACGGGTATGCGCAAATTACCCAACATCAATTAAAAAAGGAAATGCGTTAATGGCTATTGACGCTCAACTCGATGAAAGTCAACTGGCAACGTTGCGGCTGTTGCGTAATGGTCAATTGCTTGGAAATTTGATCCGCACTTATCGTACACAAACTCAACAGCAGCTGTTAAAGCTCCGCCAAGCATTGGATGTTGAGGATACCGCCAATATTGCTACCATTGCTCATTCAATGAAGTCTGCCAGTTTCACACTAGGCGCCACACAAATGGGCCAGCTTAGTACCACGCTCGAAAGTGCAGCGATGCAATGCGATGTCACGCAATGCCGCAAAGTCATTATGGCGTTGCAAGAAAATTATGACACTTTGTTACCTGCACTTGCCCGTGAGGAGCGGCCATGACTCTGCGTGCAATCAAGCAAATTGCTTTGGGCAACATTCTAGTTGCTGACGATGACGACATGTTGCGTTTATTAATATCCAGTGTATTGATAGACGTCGGTTACACGGTACTGACAGCCGCAGATGGTGCCGAAGCATTGGAGTTATTTGCCGAACACAATATTGATTGTGTGATTACCGATGTCGTCATGCCAAAAATGAATGGTTTCGAGTTGACCGCCGCCATACGCATCATGCCTGGCGGCGAACGCGTGCAAATTTTATTTATGACAGGTTCGGATGATTACGATTCGATACAGCGCGCCTATGAAGCTGGCGCCAATGATTTCTCTGCCAAACGCATCAATCCGTTGTTATTGGTAGAGCGCGTCCGGTTTTTGTTTAAAGCACAACAAATTCAGGACTCGTTGCGCTTGAGCGAACAACGATTGTCTTACGCACAACGTCTGGCGCAATTAGGTCATTGGGAAAGAACGCTGGGAGGCGATACGGTTGCGGTATCGCCGATAGTATGTGCATTACTGGAAGTTAGCGATGGAATTGATCTTACATGGAATTCCTTGTGCGAAAAAATTCATCCCGATGATCTTGAAATGGTTCAGCATGAATTACAGCACGCTATCGCACAACATACTGTATATCGCTTTGAACATCGTTTTGTCGGACGCAACAATGTCGTCAGAGTACTTCGCCATCAAGGTGAAGTGGTTCCCACCGATGTCCCTGGGGAGTGGGTAGTTCGCAGCACGATGCAAGATGTGACTGAGCGCCGCGCACAAGAAGATAGAATTCACTTTCTGGCATTTCATGATCCATTGACATCATTGCCCAATCGCGAATTGGCATTACGCGCACTGGACTCTGCGATTACTGACCATTCGCGCGAATACCAGCACATTGCCATATTTGCAGTAGGGCTGGACGATTTCAGTCGTATCAATAGTTCCTTGGGACAAGCCGCCGGCGATACTGTTTTGAAAACTATCGGTGACAGGTTGCGAACGCAAGTACGCGATTCCGATCATGTGCTACGTACCGGCGAATTGCGCGAGCTCAATAATGGCTGTCTAGTTGCACGAACTGAAGGTGATCGCTTTTTATGTGTGGTGACGAATCTGCAATTAAGTGAAGCGGCCATTAGTATTGCCAAACGTTTGCAACGCTCTATTTCCGCACCGTTGCCCGTGACTGATACAGAATTGACTTTGTCATCGACGATTGGCGTCAGCCTGTATCCACATGATGGCCTGAATGCTACCGAACTAATCGATCATGCCTTTGCGGCTCTACTGCATGCCAAGAGACAAAAAGGTAGCTGTCAATTTTTTGCAACGGAAATTAGCGAACGCGCACGACATCGATTAACGATGGAAACTGAATTGCGGCATGCGCTTGATCAACATCAGTTCGAGATGTTCTATCAACCTCGCTTGAGGCTTGCAGACAATCGCGTTTATGGTGCGGAAGCGCTTGTGCGCTGGCGTCATCCCGTGCGTGGACTGGTCAATCCTGCAGACTTTATTCCGTTGATGGAAGACATGGGAATGATCACCGCGCTCGGAAATCAAGTCATTGATATGGCGGTAAAGCAAGCGACACAATGGGCGCAGCTTGATCCAGAAGAGTTTCGCGTCTCATTCAATATTTCACCACTTCAATTTATTAGTAGCGATGTCGTTGCAGAAGTAGATGCTGCGCTGAAACGCGTTGGTGGCTTGCATAAATATCTTGAAGTGGAAATTACTGAAAGTACTTTGCTGTCACAACCAGAAATGGTAAGTGCCACATTACAGGCATTTCGTGAACGTGGAATTCGCGTCGCATTGGATGATTTCGGTACTGGATTTTCGTCTCTTAGTTATTTGCGCAAGTTGCCGCTTGATGTATTGAAGATAGATCAAAGCTTTGTTGCCGATATTGGCGTGTCGCATAACGGCACGACACTGGTTGATGCCATGTTGTTTATTGCACAAGCATTGGGGCTAGATTGTGTTGCCGAAGGAGTGGAGTTGGAAACACAACTTTCGTTCCTGACCCTGCAAAAATGTAAAGAAGTACAAGGTTATCTCATCGCAAGACCCATGCCGGCCAGTGAATTTATGAAATGGCGACAGAAGTGGAATACAGAAAATAATGGCGCAAAGAGCGCATAACAAAATGCAGTGCGTATTGTGCGATCGATATACAAGCAATTGAAAATTTAATTGTTCTAAGGCGAGAATCAATTAACGCTTCGCTTTCTTTCCTATATTGTTATCAACAAGCTCACGTCCTTCAGCAGGCTCGCGTTTTTCTTCGAAGCTTTGCACCGGTTCACCACTCAATACTTTCAATTCACCCTCGACGACCGCACCTTCTGCGATCGCTACATGCTGAGCCGCAATGCGACCTGCAATATGCGCCGTGCCGCGAATCTCAAGGTTTTTGCGTACCGCGATATCACCAGTTATCTTTCCGGCAATCACTGCATTTTCACAATGCAATTGCCCTTGCCATAAACCCGTGTCGGCCAATGTAAATAATCCGCCCACCTCGCTATTGCCGAGCACAATACCGGCGACGGCAAGATCTCCAGGGCAGTTCAATTCGCCTTCGATACGACTACCCATGCCGACAAAGGTGGGTGTGTTGACAGCACGATCCAGCAAACGTCTTTTAGGAGTATCGTTCATAAAATTGATACCTATACGGAATGCTCAAGCATACAAGGAATGCGATGTTAAATGAGATTGGAGGCGAACAATTTCGGTCACGAGTTGCTTATTTCGGCATTACTTACATCTGTGTCAGTAAGCGACAATTGTTGTCA
>JAICKZ010000239.1 GCA_025927665.1 Steroidobacteraceae bacterium
GTGCTGGTTGGCAGATTACGGCGCAAGTTGGATCCAGACGAACGCATCCACCCCATCGAAACTTTGCGTGGCCGCGGCTATCGGTTTGCATTGACCATCACTGATCGATCATCGTAAATGATTCCTCGTTCATTGAATGCGCGCATGTTGGTCTCGGTCGGTGTTTTATTGACCTTGTTCTTTGGTCTTGCCGCAGTAACCCTCGATTATTTTTTTCGCGATACAAGTTTGCGCGCCATTGGCGATCATCTCGAAACGGAATCATTGGTATTGATGGCGGCATCCGAAGAAGCCAATGGCGAATTGGCTCCGATACGCGAACAACTCGATGTGCGCTTCGTTACTCCAAACTCGGGCTTATACGGCGAAATCGCAACGATTGATGGCAAGGTGCTTTGGCGTTCACCTTCGTTGCTTGGAAAAAAAATGAATATCGCCGCTCGTATTCGACCTGGACAGAAACGTCTCAGCTCGCATCAGCTCGCCAATGGTGTTCGTGTATTGGTGCTTAGTGCT
Organism: Steroidobacteraceae bacterium; assembly: GCA_025927665.1. GTDB lineage: Bacteria > Pseudomonadota > Gammaproteobacteria > Steroidobacterales > Steroidobacteraceae > CAILZL01. Next base: position 517 of record JAICKZ010000239.1, read on the forward strand.
GGTTACTCATGGGAGTTCGCGGATCATCATTCGCAACAATTGGTTTTCAGTGTTGCAGAAAGTGAAGAGCCGTACTTCAAAAGACTCAGTGGTTTTCGCTGGCAGTTGTTTGGTGGATTCACAATGATGGGAACGATGTTGATCGTGTCGCTATTGTGGTTAATGCGTGCCGTATTAAAACCGCTACGCAAAGTAGAAGCGGAAATCGTCATGATCGAGAGAGGTACGCGACAATTATTAAGTGAAAATTATCCACGCGAACTTGTAGGCGTTGCCAATAACATGAATGCTTTATTACATCATGAGCGCGAACGCATGACGCGTTATCGTAATACACTTGGAAATCTCGCTCACAGCCTTAAGACACCATTGGCCGTCATTCGCAACATGATAAATGCAGAAACACAATTAGATACGAAGAAAGTTGACGAGCAGTTGGTATTGATGGACGACTTGGTACGCTATCAATTGAAACGAGCAGCAGCATCGGCTGGTCCATCCATTGGCGTGTCGCCGGTCGTATTGATGGATGTCATTGGTCCTTTACGCGACACCCTGTTAAAAGTGTATGCCGATAAAGAAATAGAGTGCGTTTTGAATATCGAACCTGGGTGTAAACTTTCGTGCGATAAAAATGACTTGATGGAGATTATGGGTAATTTGCTGGACAATGCCTTCAAATATGGTTTTCAAAAGGTATGTGTTTCTGCAATCAAAGATAATGAAAGCAGTGTGAAGGTCAGCGTAGAAAATGATGGTAATAGCATTCCGATTGAACAACGTCAGCAAGTGCTGCAACGTGGTACAAGATTGGATGAGCAACAAAGCGGGCAGGGAATTGGTTTATCGATTGTCAACGAGTTGGTGTTACTTTATCGCGGCGACGTGCAAATTGATCAATCAACTTTCGGTGGTACGCGAGTATCAGTTCGTTTGCCCAGTGCTTGATTTACAAAAAGAACGATGAGCGACGTTATTCTGAAAAATGATTTCAACGCTTTGCGCGAGAGAATTGCGTTTACACGTCTTAGTGAGCGTGATCGCCTAGATCGTGAATGGCAACGATTGGCGGCACAGAAGCGGCTGAATCGCAACATTGACATCGCGGCAGATAAATTGTGTGAGCGTATCGATGCTGCCGTAGCGAAGGGCGAACAACTGCGCGCTCTGCCACTACGCATTGAATATGATACTGAGTTGCCGATCACTGCACATCGTCAACAAGTGTTAGATGCATTATCGCAACATCAAGTCATTGTACTGTGTGGCGCCACAGGCTCGGGTAAAAGCACGCAACTACCAAAGCTTTGCCTGGAAGCCGGTCGTGGATTGTTCGGCATAATTGGCCATACACAACCGCGACGAATCGCCGCGCGAGCATTGGCAAATCGTTTAGCGCAGGAGTTGCAAACCTCAGTAGGATCCGCAGTGGGATATCAAGTGCGCTTCACCGATCACACCTCTGCAAATACACGCGTCAAGTTGATGACCGACGGCATATTACTACGTGAACTTGAAGCAGATCGCGATTTGCGCCAGTACGATACGTTGATTATCGATGAAGCGCATGAGCGTAGTTTGAATATTGATTTGCTGTTGGGTGTACTACGAAATGTGTTGACGCGGCGTCATGATCTTAAATTGATTATTACTTCGGCGACGATCGATCCGCAGAAATTTTCAGCGTTCTTTAATGATGCCCCTATCATTGAAGTTTCTGGACGTAGTTATCCCGTACAAATCCGTTATCGACCGCTTTTTGCAGAGGACGAAGAAGGTGTGGAGTTGTCATTGCCGCAAGGCGTGGTCGCGGCTGCACAAGAACTCGAACATACAGAACATGGACGCGGCGATGTGTTGGTTTTTCTGCCGGGTGAAAAACAAATTCGCGAGTGCGCGCGAGCGTTGCAAGATGCGCGACTGAAGAATACTGAGATATTGCCCTTGTTCGCTCGCTTGTCGGTGGCTGAGCAGGAACGTATTTTTGCCACACATCATGCGCGACGCATCATATTGGCGACGAATGTCGCGGAAACTTCCTTGACCGTGCCTGGCATTCGCTTCGTGATTGATTGTGGCCTTGCACGCATCAGTCGTTACAGTGTGCGCGGCAAAGTACAAAGATTGCCCATCGAAAAAATCGCCAAAGCCAGCGCCAATCAACGCACCGGTCGTTGTGGCCGCGAGGCACCAGGTATTTGTATTCGCTTGTACGATGAAGATGATTTCAATGCTCGTGATGAGTTTACGTCGCCAGAAATTCTGCGCACTAATCTTGCCAGTGTGATTTTGAAATTGGCGATGTTGCACCTGCCCGATCCAACGCAGTTCAATTTTGTTGATCCCCCTGAAATGAAGTTGGTGAATGATGGTTATCGATTGCTGCAAGAATTGAAGGCCGTTGATGAACAACGGGAAATCACTGACCTTGGAAAGCAAATCGCATCATTGCCGCTCGATCCAAGATTGGCGCGCATGCTGATCGCGGCGGAGCATCAACGTTGTTTAAAAGAAATGCTCGTGCTTGCTTCTTTTCTGTCCGTCCAAGATGCACGTGAACGTCCCGCAGAGGCGCAGACACAGGCCGACCAACATCACGCGAGTTATGCTAACGTGCGCTCGGATTTCATCACCGTATTGGTTTTGTGGAAGCGCTTTCACGATCAAGCAGAAGAGCTGTCCGGCAATCAATTGCGCAAGTGGTGTCGCGAGCAATTTCTGTCGTTTATGCGCGTACGTGAATGGCAGGAAGTGCATTCACAACTTGAAGATGCAATTGAAGATCTTGGTTTGCGTATCAATCAAACTGAAGCCGGTTATGCAGAATTGCATCAAGCGATATTGACAGGTTTTCTCGGCAATATAGGCACGCTTGAAGAAAATCGCGAGTACCTTGGTGCACGCAGCATGCGCTTTGTTATTGCGCCTGGTACACCATTGGCAAAGAAACCACCGAAATGGATTGTGGCAGCAAGCCTTATGGAAACCACTCGTACCTTTGCGCGCATGGTGGCAGCAGTGGAACCACAATGGATTGAAGCAGCGGGCGAGCATTTGCTGAAACGTACTTATAGCGAACCTCACTATGAAGCGCAGCGTGGTTTTGTTGCGGCCTTTATGAGTGCGTCATTGTATGGATTAATACTTTCAGCACGACATCGCGTTAATTATGGCAGTGTGTTTCCAAAAGAAGCGCGTGATATTTTTATTCGTGAAGCATTGGTAAACGACAATGCGGAATTGAAATTTGAATTCATCAAGCACAATCGCGAAGTAAAATCATATATTGAATCGATTGAGGCACGTATTCGCCGCCGTGATGTACTGGTCGATGAGCAAACCGAAGTCGACTTTTATGTGCGACATTTGCCAGATAACATTCATTCATTATCAACATTGCAACGTTGGTTGCGCAATGACCAAGCGGCACAGTCATTAAAAATGACGCAGCATGATCTCGTGCGTCGCTCTCTCGACGACTACATCATTAGCGATTATCCTGACTTTGTTGATTGTGCAGGTAATCACTTGCCATTGAGTTATAAGTTTGAGCCCGCCGACAATGATGATGGCGTAACCTTGACCGTTCCATTGCCATTGTTGTCCACCCTTGATGCAGAGCAACTGTACTGGTGTATTCCAGGTTGGCGATTGGAGAAAGTGACTGAGCTGTTACGTGCATTGCCCAAAGCGATTCGTAAAGCTTTTGTGCCAGTGCCTACCTTTGCACAGCAGGCTATGGAGTTGGATCAACATGATTTTTCCACTGCCTTAGCCGCTTGGATATCGAAGACAGCGGGTATTGAGTTCACACGAGATGATTTATACGCACTCAATACTTCAGCTTATCTACAAGTGTTTATTGCAGTGACCAATCTCGATGGAAAATGTATTGCTTCGGGTCGCGATTTAAAAACCTTACAACGTGAGACGCGTCAGTTATTAAACACACAACCCTTAATGAACATTCATGCAAAAGCAAATGAGCATTATCGCAGTTGGCAATTTGGTGATTTACCTTTAGAGCAAACAGTCGAACGTCATGGTGTTCGATACAAAGTGTATCCAACTCTTGAGGATCGTGACGACGGTGTTGTAATGGCTGAGTATGCAACCGCGTCTCAGGCGCAGAAGGCATTGCATTATGGTATTTTGCGTTTGATCATTCTGTCGTTGCCACAACAGTACAAGTTTATTCGTCAACAAGTTGCGGCCAATCGCGAGTTATTATTGCTGGTACAAGGCATAGAACTTGATAAGCCATTAGCTGATGCGCTGACGGAACGAATATTTAACGAATGTTTCTTCACTGCAGATGAGTCGATACCAAGATCAAAGCTTGCGTTTGAAAAAATGCTCAATGAAGGAAGAGGTACACTTGATAAAACAGCATCTCAAGTTATTAACCAAGCA
>JAICKZ010000032.1 GCA_025927665.1 Steroidobacteraceae bacterium
GGACTAGGTGTAAGCATTGTGCCGCGTGCGGCCAGCTCTCCTTATGTGCAGTCATTACGATTGGTGGCCATTCCATTGACGGATAGTTGGGCCAAACGGCAATTGTTCTTATGTACTCGAAGTGGTGAGTTGCATGCGGCAGCCAAATTATTGCTTCATCATTTGCGCGCGCATCACAAGCCATGAAGCTTACTGATCCAGATAGCAATGAATTTTATGATTTAACTGAGTCATATGGTGTTAATGTTTTTGAATAGTGGCTTTACAAAGAATACATCGAGCGCGGCGCTCATGGTTAGTGGGGTAATGTGCAACTCGGTCTGCGTAATCTATATCTACGCATGAAACATATACGCTTAGCGATATGAGTCAAGCAGTGCTGCAAGCTCGCGAACTCGTAACAACATCGCCTGTGTACTGATTAATCCATTGCAGGCGCTTCATCCCAACAAGAACACGCCGCGGGATCAACACTAATAGATAGTTCTCGTGCTGCACAATTCAATCGAGGGTTTAATGCGCCGTTTTCGTGACGGTACGTTTGCACGGGACGCTTTATTTTCAGTTTGAATTACAGCGATGCTGATTTTGATTAAGTAGTCAATCGCATCACTACAGCGGTTCAACAAACAACGTGACGGTTGGTGGTGGAATAATCCATTACTCATCAATAAAAATATCAAGCGATGCATTCTTGAAGAAATGTGGCAAGTTCGCAGTAACGACGCACTAGTCGCAAATGTATGGCGTTGGATTGAGTATAGAAATATCAAGCTTCCGAAGTCACTGAACATAGCTTCTAATTTGCATATTATCAATTGCAGTAATTAAACGTCGTCATTAAACGTAGTGATGCTGTGAATTGGGTAGTGTAATCACGCAAACGCACCAACTCATCGCTCGTTGCATGATACATTCATGACCGCGTAGGTGAGGATTGCATCGACTTAGCTGTTGCGATCATGCGAAAGGCGTTTCACGAGAGAGGGCTGCATGACGAAGATTCCTCCAGGAGTAGGGCCGAAATTTCCACAAGTGGTCGTGTTGGTGGGTGCCACTGGCGATTTAGCGCGACGCAAATTGTTGCCTGGCATGTTCCATCTTGCCAGTGCTGGGTTTATTCCCGCATGTCGTATCATTGGTGTTTCACTGGATGATATTGATGTGGAAGCTTTCCGTACCTTTACTCGTGCTGCATTGGATGAATATTCACAGCGCAAGATCTCCGATAAGGATTGGAAGGCATTCGCCGATAGCCTTGACTATGTTTCTTTGAATGCTGGTCCTGTGGCATTGAAAGCAGCGGTAGAAAAAGCCGAACAGATTATTCACGTTGAATATAACGCCGAATGTCGGCGTTTACATTATTTAAGTGTGCCACCCAATGCCGCGCTTTCAGCCATTCGCATGTTGGGAGAGGCAGATCTGGTAGAGCGAGCACGCATCGTAATGGAAAAGCCATTCGGCACCGATCTTGCCAGTGCAAAAATATTGAACAACAAATTGCACGAAGTATTTTCCGAAGATCGCATTTTTCGTATTGATCATTTCCTTGGCAAAGAACCCGCACAAAACATTCTTGCTTTCCGCTTTGCCAATGGTTTGTTTGAACCCATTTGGAATCGTAATTTCATTGATCATGTTCAGATCGACGTGCCCGAAACATTAACGTTAGGGAAGCGCACAGCCTTCTATGAACAAACCGGCGCCTATCGTGACATGGTGGTCACACATCTGTTTCAGATTCTTGCGTTTATGGCAATGGAACCGCCCACGTCGCTGGAACCCGATCCCATTAGTGAAGAGAAGAACAAAGTGTTTCGCAGTATGTTGCCACTTGAACCGGCTCATGTGGTGCGCGGCCAATACACCGGATATCGGGCTGAAGCAGGCGTTGATCCTGAATCGGATACTGAAACGTTTATTGCATTGAAATGTTCAATTGATAATTGGCGTTGGGCTGGCGTGCCATTTTTTCTGCGCACGGGAAAGTGTTTGGCACAAGGACAGCGCATCATTTCCATTGCATTTCGTGAGCCGCCAAAAAGTATGTTTCCCGCAGGCTCGGGTGTTGGCGCGCAAGGACCAGATCATCTGACTTTTGATTTGGCCGATGCATCCAAAATGTCACTGTCCTTTTATGGCAAGCGACCCGGGCCGGGAATGCGTCTCGACAAATTGAGTTTGCAATTTGCCATGCATGACACGGGAATGGCTGATGATGTGCTGGAAGCATATGAACGTTTAATACTGGACGCTATGCGCGGCGATCACACTTTGTTTAATACCGCAGAAGGTATTGAACGGTTATGGGAAGTGTCCATTCCGTTGTTGGAAGCGCCGCCGCCAGTTAGATTTTATGCGCCAGGTTCATGGGGACCTAATGCCATTCATCAATTGATTGCGCCACATGCATGGCGATTGCCATTTGAACGTGCGTGGCGTGATCCCAATCCAGTAGGAAGTTAACGCGCATTGATTGAAAACTTATTTGATTTCAAAACTCCTGACGCGTAGGCCGATAGAGAATTTCATTAATGTCGATGTCATCCGGCTGACTAATGGCAAAAGCGACGGCACGCGCGAATGAATCCGCTGGGACGGCGAACTGTTCGTAGAACTTGTGAATGTTCACCGCCACATCCGGTTCGATAATGCTGTTCGGCAATTCCGTTGCGACGGCGCCAGGTGAAATCACCGTGGTGCGAATACCGTAAGGTTTCACTTCCAGACGCAAGCCTTCGGATAACGCCCGTACTGCATGCTTAGTCGCCGCATAGACAACCGCTCCGCCGCGAATTTTGTGACCTGCAACCGATGCGACATTAATAATGTGTCCCGCTTTCTGTTGCTGCATCGCTGGCAGCACCGCAGCAATGCCATACAAGACCCCTTTGATATTCACGTCAATCATATGGTCCCATTCATCGATCTTTAACCGCTCCAATGGCGACTGAGGCATCACGCCTGCATTGTTGATCATCACATCGACACGTCCATACTGCTCAAGTGCCGTATCGACCAAGCGCTTCACCTGCAATTGTTGTGTGACATCCGTGGTAACGGCGATTGCCTTGCCACCATTGTCGATCAACTCCTTCGCCAATGATTGAATGCGCTCTTGACGTCGAGCGCCCAGTACGACCGTCGCGCCTTGTTTGCAAAGCAGGCGCGCACTTGCTTCACCCAGGCCGCTGCTGGCACCGGTGATAACGATGACTTTGCCCGAAATGTTGTTGTTCATTTATGCTCCAAATCGACAGATAAACGAAGGTGATTGATCAACGAAGTCAATTTATACAGGTGCTTCGGATAAAACGCCTTGCAGTTAATGTTTGATAACGCTTTGGATATGAACATGTCAACAACTCCGCGCAAAATAAAAATCCGTTTATGGCAGGCCATGAACGAATGAAATAGCGCTCCGCGCATTAAAAAATAGTGTCGACAGTTAAGCGGCATGATTGACGTGCATGAGATCAATCAATTCACCCTTACCATACCAGTCCAGTTTGCACATCCTTGATGACGAACAGGTGGATGGTGCGAACGGCAACCACCTATGCCCAACACCAGCCAGCGTTGGCCACCTTCCGAGAAACTGCTCCTTAGTTGCTGCAGGTGCAAATCAGCCGAAACAAGTAGGATCCAGTTTCAAGAACAAGGTGAAAGTATCCATATGACCGTCAACACGACCTTGCGGTGCAGGTTGTAAGCTCACCTTGGATATCTTCCTTGTACTTATGAGTGGCCTGATTCACTTGATCATACCCTTCGGTTCAAAAAAGAAGTGGCCGGTTTGACGTGAGATCATGGCAATCAGCCAGCCGACTAATGCGGCAGCGGCTGGACTGATGAATATCAGCACGTATGCAGATAAAAAGCTCAACGCGCTGATAAAGTACAACGATTGGTTGATATGGCTGTGGAGCTAATAGCGATGATCGTCCCAGCGCTGCTCTTTATAATGCTCGAGAAATGTCTTCATAGATTCCTCGTCCAAACAGATTGATTTGAAACCTGCTTGTTAAGCAGGTTTTATAACCTAGCGGAAATACCGCAACTTCTTGACGAAACGATGACAACCTATTTGAGATGACTAAGATGTCGCAGTTAATTTTTTTGTAACATCTTTGTGAATGGGGGTCGCAGTGAAGCGATCGCTGTAGTACTCTCGCATCCGGTGAATGTTTACACGAATCGTTGATTGTTCAAGCATTGCGAATTTTGATAACAGCTATTCAGGAGCATAGAAATGAAACGAGTTGCATCCCGCAAATCTGCAAAGAAAGGTGGCAATAAAACCGCCATCAAGAAAAAGAAAGTGGCTACCAAGTCGGTAAAGAGCAAGGCCAAAAAATTGGTCAAAAAATCGGTTATGGCAGCTAAAGGGCCATTCGTTGCATCAAAAAAAGTGAGCAAAAAAGTCACCAAAAAAGCCGGTAAGAAATCGGTAAAGAAAGTAGCCAAAAAATCGGCAAAAGCGCCCGCTAAAGTGTCAGCAAAGAAAGCCTCGAAGCCAGCCAATACTCAAGCCAGCAAGAAACGTCCCGTTGGTTCTGCTTTATTGCAAACCAATATGGCCAGTACGGCAGATGTTTCAACGGTCCAATCAGATGACATTTCTGCAGGGTCAGATGATGCCGGTGAAACCAGCACTGCGACTCCCGAATAGTATTTGAGTTTGGGATTACAGGTTTCCATCACGGGTTGTGTGCGGTGATCATTAGGCTTCAGATTGTTTTGATGATGTTGATCCTGAGCACAACATCGGTGATGGCCTGTAATTTAAAAGTGTCGGATGCATGGATTCGCGAAGCGCCCCCCGGATTAATGAGTGTTGCGGGCTATGCGCTGCTTGAGAACGATGGCAATAAACCATTGCAGATCGTGAAATTGCAGTCGTCTGCTTTTACAGAAGTCCGGATGCATGAGACACGCATCGAAACCGGAATAGCGAGCATGCGTTCCATTAATACGCTCGATATTGCGGCGCATCAGCAGGTGACTTTCGCACCCAGTGGCAAGCATTTCATGTTGGTCAATGCGGTTCAGCCGCTTAAAAACGGCGACGTTGTAAGCGTTGAGTTTGTGGACCAAACAAGTTGCGTCACCACAGCCGAGTTTACTGTACGCCGAACTAACTGATAGCAGTTGGTTGCGTGTTGGCGAGTCATTGGTAATCAATCACACATCGTAATTATAAGTTTCTGAGTACATATACATTGCTGGACTTAAGGCGCATTGTCCTATGATTACGGCCCAATTTTTCAAGTCAAGCTTTGAAGGATAGTGATATGCCTGGTCATCTCAGTGCACGCACGAATGCAAATACTGTGAGTCGTTCAAATGCCACATGGGTTATTACCTGGATATTAAAACCAATCAAGTATCTATTCTCCTGGCTTAGCGATCTATTCGCGACCTTAAGTCCATGCCGGTTCAGTGTGTTCATAGTATTGATGGTAAGTTTGCTATTAACATTGGTACCGCAAAGCCAGGAAGCCTTGCGTGGTCTGGCAGAACGTAACGAGATTGTTTGGCTCAGTCTTTTGCAATGGATTTCATTTTTTGTTTCAGCCCTGTTGGTCGCCTTTAACGCGTGGTATTGGGCACGTCACATGTTAAACATCAGGACTGCCGATACCGCCGAACTGACTCCACGTCGTGAACTGATGCGTCGGTACGTGCCCAGAATCCTGGGTACAGCTTCGTTAATGTTCATTACTTTGGCGCTGTGGCTTGCTGCCAACGCTTATCACGTTGGTGAATCGACTGAAGCCAGCGTGGCACATCATGTCTTGTATAAGGCCATACGAGTGGCGGCCACGTTGACGATATTATTTTTTATATTTGTGCAAAATAGACGACGACTATTTGGACTTGCACGTAGACCACCGATGGTGATGGCAGTGAAAGATCTGGATGCAACGACACGGTGGTTATTGGGCGGTTCGGCTGTGCTGGCTTTAACGCTATTTTTAGTATTTTGGATCGTGCCATTGCAGTGGGGTGCATTTCTTGGTGTGCCCTCAATTGTATTGTTGGCGGCGGCCACATGGATTCCCTTTGGTAGTTTCTGTGTGCTTATCGGTTTGCGATACGACATTCCTGCACTTATGTTGTTGTTTGCAGCGGCTATTGTGTTTGGCTTGTGGAATGACAATCATCAAATCTATGTCATTTCCAATGCACCATCCTCTGGTTCATCGTTACCCGAACCGATTGCACGCAAGAACATTGATGATGTCGCACATGCGTGGTTGCAAGCACGTCAACCCGAATTGCTTGCGGCAAAGACCGCTCAACATCGATATCCCGTATTCATTGTCGCGGCCGCAGGTGGCGGTATTCGTGCTGCTTATTGGACTGCGACGTTGTTGGCAGGACTTGAAGATCGTTTTCCGGGTGCCTTTGCACATCATATCTTTGGCATTAGCGGCGTCTCAGGTGGCAGTGTCGGCAGCGCCGCTTTCGTCGCCTTGCTTGCTGAGCAACAAGCAGGTCATATCCAGTATCGACAAGGAAATTATCCTGATTGCGAAGGCATGTTACGTCCGTGGGCCTGCGCGGTTCTCAGTCAGGATTTTCTGTCGCCAGTGATGGGCAGCATGTTGTACACGGACTTGACCCAGAGGTTCCTACCGTTCGCCGTGCCTGCGTTCGATCGTGCCCGCACCTTAGAGAAATCTTTTGAAGCTGCATGGCGATCGCAGGGATTGCAAGGTGATCGCATGTCACAACCGTTTGCAGCATTGTGGAATGATGATACGAGTAATCAGTTGCCACTACTATTTCTGAACAGTACCGTTGTTGAGTCCGGTCGGCGCGCCATTGTGAGCGCGGTCAAAATAGATGACCGTCATTTCAGTGATGCGTTGGATGCAGTGGACGCTATTCAAAAACCTATGCCATTAAGTACCGCTGCACACTTGAGTGCGCGCTTTACTTATCTTAGTCCTGCGGGGTCCGTGGTCAACAATGGAAAAACCATTCTGCATTTGGTGGATGGAGGTTATTTCGAAAATGATGGTATCGCAACGGCTAAGGAGATAGCTGATGCAATGTGGCAAGCCATTGTAGATCAACGGCTCAGCGACAATGTATGCATCAAAGTGCTGGTGATCAGCAATTCGCAGGACTATGTCGCCAACCGCAAGAGTGTCGATGGCCCCTCCAATCGACTCATGACCGAATTAATGTCGCCCATCAATGCCGTGTTCAACGCGCGCGATGCACGTGCAAGATTTGGGGAAGCAGAATTGCAGGCCAGTGGCGAGGCCATATTGTTTGGGTTGGTACAACGTGCGCACAAAGCACAATTACCATTAGGCTGGATGTTATCAGATGTGTCGCAACACGAGATCGATCAGCAAGTAGCAGAAACAATTTCTGCCGGCGCCAATACAGCTAAAATTGACGCGTTGTTGAATGGTCATGGAAATGGATTGGGTGAATGTAATTAGCTTCTGCTGATTGAATTACCGGAAAGGTTGATTGAATGCCAGAAATGCAAATTGCATTTTGCAGAACCTTGTTTTGCCAATCGGTATTGATTGGTTGTGTACAACTTCGGACTTAACTAACGCTTATTTGGATGCGATGCATGCAATCAATCAATCATGTATTGATGATCAAACCAGCGAATTTTTCTGGCAACGAACAAACTGCGACCACGAACTATTTTCAACAGCGTGTCACTGCGACCAACACGCATCTACAAGCATTGCTGGAATTTGAGCAGTTGAAACAAGAGCTGGTCGATCATGGCATCACGGTGAATGTCATTGATGACACAGCCGAACCGCATAAGCCGGATGCCATCTTTCCTAACAATTGGGTGAGTTTTCATGCCGACGGTACCGTCGTCCTGTATCCAATGATGGCTGTGAATCGTCGATTGGAACGACGCATGGACGTGTTACAGCAGTTGAGCGATAGGGGGTATCACATCAAACAATTAATTGATTTATCTTCGCATGAAGTCACCAATCAATATTTGGAAGGTACCGGCAGCATGGTGTTGGACCGTAACAATAGCATTGCCTATGCCAGTCTTTCGCCACGTACCCATATTGAGGTGCTAGATGCATTTACACGGCGACTGGACTATGAATTGATCATGTTCGAAGCAAGGGACGCGCAAGGTCAAGCCATCTATCACACCAATGTGTTGATGTGTGTGGGTACGCGCTTTGCGGTGGTATGTATGCAAGCCATTGCAGAACCACAACGTGCCGTGTTGTTGCATTCATTGCAATCCACGGGACATGTGATTGTTGATATCAGCTTGCAACAGATGCAATGTTTTGCGGGCAACATGCTGGAGCTGCAGAACGACCGCGGTGAAATTTGTATTGCCATGTCGCAATCGGCTTTCAATTGCTTGCCGCCAGCCCAGTTAGCGCAGTTGCAGTCATTGAGCGATCACTTGGTTGTGGCGCCTATTCCCACAATCGAAAAACAAGGTGGTGGCAGTGTACGTTGCATGTTGGCAGAAGTGTTTGTACCTATACGTTCGTGATTCCTCTGCATAACAACGCGCTCTAAAAATATATTAAGTAATTTTGTCTTTGCGCATTGAACCTAATGTTCCGATTGAATGCACTTATCCTCCGCACCCTCGTCGGGGTGCTATCCAACATTCTAACGATCAGGAGTTTCCAACATGACCACGATCACTTTGATGCGGAAAATATTACCTTTATGCTGTTTGGCGTTGAGCGGTGGTATTGCCGTCGCCCATGACAACGATCACGACCGTGATGATCGTTTCTTCATGCACACCACTTACACCAACCATGTGTTGGCGTCAGACGGCTCCGTCCCTGCAGACTTTACCGATCCTAACCTCATCAATGGCTGGGGCATTGTGTTTGGCAGCAATGCACCGGCGTGGGTTGCCGATAACGGCAGCGGTAAATCGACCCTTTATGATGGCACTGGCAAACCAATACCCCTGGTCATTACCATACCTGGTGTAGGAGGTACCTGGGGTAATCCAACCGGTATCGTGTTTAGTGGCGGCAACGACTTTGTCGTAACGGGCACTGGCGGTAGTGGACCTGCGCATTTTATCTTCGCAACCGAATCAGGAACCATCGCAGCATGGACGTCGACTGCGGTGAATGGTACTAACGCGACCACGGTAGTCGATAGCTCTGCGTGGGGTGCTGTTTATAAAGGATTGGCTTTTGGTGCCAATGGCACGTCGCACATGTTGTATGCCGCAGACTTCCATAACAATCGTGTCGATGTATTTGACGGTACCTTCAAGCCCGTAACATTGGCAACAGGTGCATTCATGGACCCAGCCTTGCCGAAAGGCTACGCACCCTTTGGTATTCAAGCAATCAATGGCGATATTTATGTGTCCTATGCCAAGCAGGATACGCAGAAGCATGATGAAGTTGCAGGACCTGGCCTTGGCTTTGTCGACGTATATGATGCCGATGGTAAATTCGTTTCGCGTGTCGCAAGTCGTATCGGTCTGAACGCACCTTGGGGAATGGCGATGGCACCAGCGAGCTTCGGTGAATTTGGTGGCGCCTTGTTGGTGGGTAACTTTGGCGATGGCACCATTAGTGCTTACGATCCAGTGTCGGGTCAATTTCTTGGCTGGCTCTTGGATGGAAGACATCACGTTCTGAAAGTCGATGGTTTGTGGGGCATCGCATTTGGCAATGGTGCATTGAGCCAGAAGACCAATACGCTTTATTACGCCGCTGGTCCGCATGATGAAGCCGGTGGTACTTATGGCGTGATCTCCGCCGCTAAGTAAAAAATTAAACGAACCATATCTGTAGCATGGTGAGAACTTGGCGATACGTAGCACTAGCTATGTATCGCCTTTTTTATTGATGAATATTAGACCTACCTATCTCAAAAGGTCGCAAGCGAAGTTAATTTCTATATCGATGACCAGCGCAATACTAAAGTTTGTGCGGAATAAATAAGACCACGTTGAATGCGAGGAAGGTCGATGGATAAAAATGACAGCGCAGCAATTTTGAGATGGGTTTGAAGCATGCCTTCGACATGCTGCTAGAATTGCCGCAGTTCAACTTATGGTATCTATAGTGGATCTCTTCCTTAAAATCCTTATTGCTTATTTCCTCGGCTCGCTACTGGGCAGTTTAATCATTGGCAAACTGAAAGGTGGCGTTGATATTCGCCAACAGGGCAGTGGCAACGCCGGCGGTACCAATGCATTGCGCACTCAAGGTTGGCAGTTTGCGTTGTGGGTGATGATGATTGACATTGGCAAAGGTTGGTTAGCGGTATTCATCGCAACTCTGCAATTACCAGGAATCGTTCAACCCATCAACGAATGGACTGCAGTTGCCTGTGCGATGGCCGTAATAGCGGGGCATGTATTTCCAGTTTGGTTTGGTTTTCGAGGTGGTAAAGGGGCGGCCACACTGGTAGGAGTCGTCGCCGGCCTTGCTCCAACGGTGTTGCCGTATGCACTTGGCGTTTGGTTGTTGGTATTGATGGTTTTCGGCTTTGTGGGATTGGCAACGATGTTGTCCATGCTTAGTCTTAACTTTTGGATTGTGTACTTTCATGTCATGCCACAATTTCGATTACTGGTTTTCAGCACCGCCATGACAGTGTTTGTTATCTATACACATCGAACCAATATCGCTCGCATGCGCGTGGGTAAAGAAAATCGCGCCAATCGTTTGTGGTTATTCAGGCCACGCAATCCCAAAACCACATCGTGAACGTTGTGCTGAATACGGATGAACACATTGACTCTTCACGTCGCTGGCAATTGCTGCAATTGTTGGTGGACGGTGAGTTTCATTCCGGCGAGACCTTGGCCCAACAACTCGGTGTTACGCGCGCTGCAGTATGGAAACTAATCGAAGTACTGCGAGAAATGGGCGTTGACATTAAGTCGCATGCACGTAAAGGTTATCACTTGTCTCAGGCCGTGCAGTTGTACGATGCTGCAACTATTTCAGCGTCTATTGCAGTGGAATGCCAATCACAACTGCAGCGTATCGATGTGTTAATGACGGTGGATTCAACCAATCGATTTGTCAGCATGCATCCTGCCAATCAAGATAATCACGCGGTGTTGTGTGTTGCAGAGATTCAGAGTGCCGGACGAGGACGGCGTGGTCGTGCTTGGCTCGCACCTTTTGGTTCGGGTATTTGTATGTCGCTTGGCTATTGGTTTGATTCATTACCCAAAGGATTTTCTGCATTGACATTGGTGGTGGGCGTGGCATTGATTCGTGCACTTCACACCATTGGATTGAGTGAAGCAAAATTAAAATGGCCTAATGATGTGACATGGCAGGGACGCAAGCTGGCGGGTGTATTGACTGAAATGCGCGGCGAAGCCGCCGGGCCGACCCATGTAATCATTGGTGTCGGTATGAATCTGCGAATGCCAACTGAAATGCGTGCGCAATTAACAGAAGCCCAGATTAGCGTTGCCGATTTGTATGAAGTGCTGGGAGATAATTTGCCAAACCGCAATGCATTGGTTGCATTAGTCACCACGCATTTAATGCAATGCATGCAACTATTTTCACAACATGGATTCACACTGTTTATGTCCGAATGGGAGCGTTATGACGGCTTGCGCAACGCCGAAGTTAAAGTGTTGCGTGGCGACCAAACTATTCTCGGCGTGGCCAGAGGCGTGAGTGAAGATGGCAGTTTTCTTATTGAAACGCCACAAGGTATTCAGCAATTCACATCAGCAGAGGTTAGTCTGCGAGCAATCCAATCATGAAGCTGTTACTCGATATCGGCAACACACGTATCAAGTCCGCTTTGCTGAATGATGATCATAAACTCACACAGCATCAGGCGATTGTTCATCAAAGATTGGATGCAGATCAGTTGCAGTCACAATTTTTACAACAATATTCCAACGTGCGGGCAGTGTGGGTGGCCAATGTGGCGGGCACTGCAATGGCGATGCGTATTCATCAAGCGGTGACACAACAATGGCAGTTGCATCCGCTGTTTGCCGTTACAGATTCGAGTCGTGGCGCAGTGATTAATGCCTATCCGCAGCCAGAAAAATTGGGCGTGGATCGTTGGTTGAGTTTATTGGCCACCCATGCAATGCGTAATTCACTGCCTTCTAACTTTACAAAAGAAAACTCCGTTCATTCTGAATTTATCGAGCAGGTATCAAAGACTACTGCGCATGGCATTACCACTTTAATTGTCAGTATCGGTACGGCAATGACGTTGGATGTGCTATCAGTCAATGGTCAACATCGTGGTGGATTGATCGTACCTGGGCCGGATTTAATGATTAACAGCTTGATGAAAAATACCAGTGATATCGCGACGCATGCTGCAGTGGGTGAGGAGAGTGACAAATTTTTTGCTGATAACACTCAAGGTGCTATTTATCAGGGTGCCAATCTCGCGTGTGCCGCGATCATAGAGTCCGCCTATAAACAACTTTCCGCGACCGAATCAACGCAAGTGATATTGACCGGTGGTGCAGCAGAGCGCGTCGTGCCACTACTTGCCATGCCATTTCAAGCAGTACCGGATTTAGTATTGCAGGGATTGGCGGTGATAGCTCAAGGTTGACTGGTGCAATTTTAAATCGAATTTGCCCATTTATATCCATTAAACTGCATGCTTATGCGTACGCTTGCCTTACTGTTAGTGCTGTTGAATGTCTGCTTCCTTTTCTGGGCGCAATACATTGATCTGCCTGAACATAGCGCGAGTGTCGTGCCAGCTGCAGAAATTACCGCGCGTCGCTTACAGTTGGCCACAGAAAGAACTGAATCTTCATTAACGCCACATAAGGACACGGCTTTACTTTCATGCATTAGCATTGGCCCCTTTGTCGAAGGCAATGATGTTGCTGACGTACTGAAACGTTTGCAGAACGCGGGTTTTGATACCACTCTTCGCAAGGAACAAGGCGAAGTGTTTGCGGGGTATTGGGTCTCGGTGCCTGCTTATAACAGCCGCGTCGAGGCAGAAGCAGCATTGGCTAAATTACATACCAATGGAATTGATGATGCGTACTTGTTAACCGAAGGAACACCACCGAATGTGATTTCACTGGGTTTATTCAGTGAGCAAGCCAATGCTGATCGCCGTCATGATGAAGCAGTAAAGCTGGGGTTTGAAGCCACGGTTCAACCACGCACTCGCACCGGCGAACAAAGTTGGTTGGATGTCAAATTGCAACAGCCCGGTCAACAAATTGATCCGGCTTTATTGCAACCTCAAGTTGGCGCAATTCTCAGGCTGGAAACCAAGCCTTGCCCAAAGTCTTGACCTTGTATAACGAGGCAATCTCGTCATTCGTACGAAAGTGAGAATCTAATAAAAGAGTGCGCTCCCAAGCCTTCCATCTTGAGCGAGCTTATGCAGCTCATACTGCGTTTGTAATCAAAGACAGCGACTCGCAAATTCTGTGAGAAGAATTCCAAAAGAAACGTGAAATTGCCCGCGGCACCAGCTACAATCGCGCCCGCATTTGATCAGCGCGTTCGCGCCTTAGATTAAAGCCGGCTTAGCACAGTTGGTAGTGCACCTGATTTGTAATCAGGGGGTCGGGAGTTCGAGCCTCTCAGCCGGCACCAATCTTTCTTTTTTGTTGTTTTTTGGATTTATAATTAAGATAAAGATCAAGTTGTGACTAAGACGAATGAGTTGTCACTGAATGATCGACATAAGCAATGCGTTGCGATTGAATTGAATAAGCTTCGTCAAAAAGATCACTATCGTTTTTAAACAGGTCATGATTTGGAATCTGTAGTTGTTGTCGTAAACGAAGGAGCGTACTAGCATGTGGCTCCAAAGATCCATCTTCAAGAATGTGGGAGATCGTAATGCCACGGGTTTCCAATGCGCGAGCAATAAGAATGGTACGATGGCAATTGAGAGGTTCTTTCTCAGCACACATTATGACGACCTTATAAGTCATCATTCCTTCTTGAAGCCGGTCTAAACCATTTTTAAACAGTGCCGTTGCCGCAAGCTTCGTGTAATTGATGAGTCCGTTGTCATAGCAGTACGGATCTTTACTTCGCGCACCTAGTTCATCACCTAAAAAAACATAACGAATACTGTTATCACCTAGCACATTATCCAATGACTTGCGGTTGAACTGTGGATTAAAGCGACTGTAAGGCGAAGATCGCACATCAGCAACAGCGCTGATTCCATGCAGATTCAGAAGCTCAACAAATCGTTCAATGCGATGCGATGAATGTCCAATGGTGTAAATGATATTCGCATCGTGATGGTGAGAGATCATATGTTTGCATTCAGATGATGAGTATGCATCAACGATTAAGCAGGTTGATGAGCATGGCTCTGAATTGCCGTGCTTTCACATCATCAATCGGATCAAGCATGCCACGCGCTGCTTCGGGCAAATGCTCTCGCGGACGCTGTGCTGATCCGAATACGTAATATTCAAACACGTTGCGCCATGCTTCCTTCTCATGCTGAGGTCGGTCTCGCAATGACCACATAGCATGATAGAGCGCATCCATTGGTGTTGGTATAAATTTTGGTGAGGTATGCCACCAATAGTTGACCAATACATTGAAGGGGCTCAATCCTTCGACATGATGCCACCACATGCTCGGCACAAAGATCGCATCGCCAGCCTCAAGTTCGGCAACTTGTGCAACGGCAAGCGCATCGCGGAAACGTGGATGCTTCTCAAAATCTGGATGCTTGAAGTCCACAATACTAATCGCTTGACCTCCCGGTGTGGGCTCCAAAGGCCCGGGATATAAATTACTTATTTGACTTGGTGGAAAAACAGTGAATTTACGACTCCCTACTGCACAACATGCAATGTTACTTGGCAAATCGTAATGCGCAGAGGCGATGGTGCGATTGCCAATCCAAATGACGGCAGGAGGATCATAACCATGACTGACGAAATCCAAATCATTTTCTTTGCGAAAGCCTGGCAGACAGGCATCTACCGTCAACGATGCGATGTAGTAAGTAGGCGGTAGGTCATCATGCAGATGTGCTTCGATGTTCTTCAGCACATCATCCATTGATCCGCGAGTGGTACTAAAATTAAGTTGTGTGAAGTTTTCGTTGTAGAACAGACGACCGGCCATCTCTGGAGCGCCATAGGATGATCCAATGGTCTTACTGTTGTAGAATGAACGAAGATAGTTCATCGCCTGCGATGTCGAGCTCTGTCCTGCTTTTACCAATCCCCAACTCTTCACCAAGCCTTTAAGTACTACAGGTTCATTTCCAGACAACAGTTCATCGAGTGGTAACCGGTCTGGCTCGACGCCTTCTAAGATGCGAATTTTCTGTACAGTCTGCATCATAGTTTATGATTTCGTTTCAGCTTCCATACGGCGTTGCTTTATCGTAATCAATCTGTGCACATTGCTCATTGATGTAAGCACAAGAAATGCGCCTTGTAAAAATCCCGCTTTATTCAGCTTCAACAGCGAGTCACCGTCCAATGACGCGAGTCTTTCCTGACTGATGGTATACAAGCCTTGTAACTCATATCCAGTTTCATTATTGAGTTTTACGTTTACC